>CAZYCB010000214.1:0-30965 GCA_964645735.1 uncultured bacterium
GTCGGAGGTGGGCGCCGCTCACAGAACCCCCGTGCACCCGGTGCCGCCGTTGGTCTTTTCGGAATCCCTGTGCGTCAACTTTCTCTCTACCAAGCAGTTCCCCGTGTGTTTCACGTGAAACAATTGGAAACGACGGACCCGGATGAGAAGGAACCGGGCACGATGCACCCCCTTGCGACAGCGACGAAATCGCTTGATTTCCCGCACGTGTTCCGTCTACAGTGGCGAAAGACCCCACGATCCAACCCGAGGTCACATCATGATTACATCTCGTTCCCGAATCAAAAAGCGGATAGTCGTTTTCGTTCTTCTCGCCAGCCTTGCGGCGTTCGCCGCGTGTTCGGGCGACGACGAAAGCGTGGCTCCCGACAAGAACTCGGCACCGGTGATCGTATTCACGGTGAGTGCGCTCGCGGTCTCCAAAGACGCGGACGCCACGTTGAGCGTCACGGCCACAGATCCCGATGGGGACGATGTCTCGGTCCTCTGGGAAGTGACGCGAGACGGCCACCCCTCCGGCACGCTCAACTCCTCGCAACAGGGCAGTTCGACTATCACGTGGGTGACTCCCGCGACCACCGGCCGGGACACGATCACGATCACCGCGACCGATGGAAATGGGGGCACCGCCGTTCTCGTCGAGACGATACTGGTCGGTACGCCCAAGACGCCGGATGTGGTATCGCCGAACGTGACGTGGAAAACGAGCGATTCGCCCTTCATCATACGCCCCGCGGATCAAAAATTCACGATCGACGGAGCGGCAAGCCTGATCGTTGAAGCAGGCTGCCAACTCCTCATCGATAAAACGGATCTCGAGTTCGATGTCGTGGGGTCGATGCGGACGAACGGGACGGCGCAGGCGCCGGTGATCATTCGACCGAATGTCAGAGCACCGGAGCCCGGCTTCTGGGTGGGATTTGAAGTTTCCCCCAGCTTCTCTTCGCCGTTCCTCGATCTCCGCCACACGGATATCCTCTACGCCACGAATGGTATCTATGCCGTCGGCGACGCCGAGGTCCGTCTCGACGGGTGCCGCGTGATGTTCTCTTCAGCCAACGCGGTGTTGTTTCAATCCGGGATGGACCTCCACGTCTTGAACAGCGCCATAACGAACAACGCCGGCAGCGGCATACGTATTGGCGGTCCCGCGGTCACCACGCAGCCAGACAGCGTCGTGATCTCGGGCGACAGCCTGGCCGTGAACGGGGATCTCAGCGGCAGCACGCCGTACACGGATCAGGCCGCCATTTACATCGACATACCTGATTATTATCGCGATAGTGTAATACAAATTCTCGGGAGCGAGATCTCGCTAAATGGCTTTCCCGGAATCCAGCTGGTTCGAGCGTCCTTCCCGGAGGTCCACGGCAACAGGATCTTCTCGAACGAACTCGGGAAAGCCACTCAAAGGTATAACATAAGGCTCGACAATGGGTTCGGAGTGGGGGGCGTCCAAACCACCCTCGATGCCCGTTACAACTACTGGGGAGCGCCGTTCACGAACCCCGCGACGGACTCGCTCCTGATCCAACAGATGATACGGGATTCCGGCGACAACGGTACGATCGCCGTCCGCGTGTTGATCTACCCGTGGAGCGGGACGCCGTGACCATTCCCGTTTTCTAAGCGAAGGGCCGAGGGGATCGCCCGGCTCCAGGTCCACCCACCCGCGCACACGCACACGAGTGCGCACAAGGAAGAACGCATGGGGAGAATCGTTGCTATCGCCAATCAGAAAGGCGGCGTGGGAAAGACCACGACCGCCATCAACCTCTGCGCGAGCCTCGCGGCCGCGGAGAAAAAGACGCTTCTCATCGACATGGACCCCCAGGCGAACGCGGGATCGGGACTGGGAATCGACAAGCGCGCTCTCGAGACGACCGTGTACGAGGTGCTCTTCGACGAGACGGTCATCGAGCAGGCGATTCTGCCGACCGCGCTTCCCCACCTGTTCTTGCTGCCGTCCAATTCTCGTTTGACGGGCGCAGAAGTTGAACTCGTAGCACTCGACGGGAGGGAGCTCAAGCTCCGCAGGGCGCTCGAGTACATCAAGGACGACTACGATTTCATCTTCGTGGACTGTCCGCCGAGCCTCGGGTTGCTCACCGTCAACACGCTCGCCGCCGCGGACTCGGTTCTGATCCCCGTGCAGTGCGAGTACTACGCCCTCGAGGGCCTCGGACAGCTTCTCGAGACGATCAAGCTCGTGCAGGCACGTCTGAACCCCGCACTGGAAATCGAAGGCGTCCTGCTCACGATGTTCGACCGCCGTCTCAACCTGGCGCGGCAGGTCGTCGATGAAGCGACCGCGTTTTTCGGGGACAAGGTGTACAAAACAGTCATTCCACGCAACGTCAAGCTCGGCGAATCGCCGAGCTTCGGAAAACCGATTCTGCTCTACGACGCGCAATCGCAGGGCGCGCAAACGTATCTCAAACTGGCAAGAGAGGTGATCAGCGGTGTCGAAGAAAGCGTTGGGTAAGGGTCTCGATGCACTCATTCCGCAGGGGGTCATGGAAAGCCTCGATGCGGACAGGGTCTCGCATATCCCGATCGATCGGATACGGGCCAACCCGCACCAGCCGCGGAAGCGTTTCGACGAGGAGAGAATCCAATCGCTCGCCGATAGCATCAAATCGGACGGCGTTCTTCAGCCCGTGGTGGTCCGAAAAAAAGGGGACCACTTCGAGCTCATCATGGGAGAGCGGCGGCTCCAAGCGGCACGCCTCGCGGGAGTTCCCTCGGTTCCCGCGATCGTTCGAGCGGTCGCGGACGTGGATACGTTGCGTCTCGCCCTCGTGGAGAACCTCCAGCGCGAAGATCTCAACCCGATCGAAGTCGCCGAAGGGTACCGCGCGCTCACGGACAAGTTCGGGCTCTCCCAGCAGGAGCTGGCCTCTCTCGTGGGCAAGGACCGGAGCTCGGTTTCCAACACGCTCCGCCTTCTCGGGCTGCCCGAGGAGATTCGCGCGTACATCATCGACGGCAAGCTCGGCGAGGGACACGCGCGAGCGCTGCTGACGCTCTCCACGCGCGCCGAGCAGCTGGCGTGGGCGGAGCGCATCGTCACGAAAGAGCTCGCCGTCCGCACGGTCGAGGCCGAGCTCGGGGGCCGCAAGCCGGATCGCTCCTCGCGCAAGACGAGAAAAGAGAAACCCCCACACATTGCGCTCCTCGAAAACGCGTTTTCCCGGCACCTGTCGACACGCGTGACGGTCGACGAGCGCCGCAAAGGGAAGGGAAAGATCGTCATAGAGTTCTTCAGCCACGATGATTTCGAAAGGCTGGCGGGTCTCATGAACCTGCCGCTTCCTCGGTGATGAAGAAGTATCTGTCGCTCATCGTTGTCCCTCACGACGACTCGAACGTGAGGAATTTCAAGATCTCGTACACCGCCGTGTACGGCTTTCTGGGTCTCGTCGCCCTGTGCGGCGTGACGGTGCTGGTGCTCATCGGGTCCTACGGCCGTGTCCTCGTCAAGGCCCACGAGGCGTCCCGCCTCGCGCGCGCGAACGCCGTGCTCACCGATCGCGCGGCGGGAGTCGATTCGCTCAGGTTGGAGCTCCTCCGCGCGCAGGCTCTGGGGATTCAGATCAAGAACATGCTTGGCGTGAGGTTGACCGCCGAGGACAGCTCGCTGGCGGCTAACTTAACGCCGATCGCCCATTCTCCGGCCACCTCGGGGAGCTTCGAGACCGCGGAGGCGGCGGTCGAGGACCAGAAGCTGTTGTTGAAGGCCATTCCATCCATGTGGCCTCTAAAGGGTTACGTCACTCGCGAATTTCGCGTGGACATCGGCGAGAAAGACCAGCAGCAGCACCCGGGCATGGATATTGCAGCCAAGCGAAATACGCCGGTTCGAGCGTCGGCGGAGGGTGTCGTCACGGAGAGCGGGTGGGACGAGACGTACGGGCACCTCGTCGTCATCGATCATGGGTTCGGGATCACGACTCTTTACGGGCACAACTCCCGAAACCTCGTCAACGTCGGTGACCGAGTCGACCGGGGGCAGACGATCGCGTTTCTCGGAAACACCGGTAAGAGCACGGCGCCGCACCTTCATTTCGAGGTGAGAAAGAACGACGTGCCCGAGGACCCGAGGAAATACTTGCTCAACTAGGCACCAAGTGAAAATTGGACTTCCACGCCATGGGGATTCGTGTATATAATCTCCGTGCATCTTTTCCAGAGACCCTAAAGAGGAGGATGAACGCATGTTCGGCAAGGAACCTGATAGTCTCGGCGGCGGCGGCGAAGGCAACCTCAATTCGATCCTCGGCCCCGGGTGCAAGGTCAAAGGCAACATCGAGCTTCAGGGGACGATCCGTATCGATGGAGACTTCGACGGCGAGATCAGATGTCCTGACACCCTCATCATCGGCAAGTCGGGTCTGGTCAAGGCCAACGTGAGCGTCAAGAACGCCGTGATCGGCGGCAAGCTCCTCGGCAACATCCACGCGACGAACAAGATCGAGCTTCAGACGGGTTCCCATGTCGAAGGGGATATCCAAACGGCTCGTCTGGTGATCGATGAAGGAGTGTTCTTCGAGGGGAGCTGCAAGATGGGGCAGGCGCCGGCGGGCGTGCAGAGGCCCGCTCCGGAAAGAGAAATCAAAAGAGAACCCGAAAAAGCGAACGTGAAGTAAGACCCCGTCTCGCAACGATCGCCATCAGAGGGCTGAGGGCCGAAAGGTCCGCGGCCCTTTGTCTATTTGTGGGCGATCGTATGGACATCGCACGCCGCGACGAAGGGGCTTGCGCCGAGTTCTCTCCACGCGGGGCCGTTCGCATCGATCCGGCGGCGTGGGACTCTTCGCCCGTGAATGGCCGTTCGCATGGAGCCGTCGAAGGCTTGACGGCGGTCAACGACGACGTGTGTCGAAAGCAGTTTTCCGCCTCCGTGGTTTCCACATGACCGAAACCGGGTGTTGATAAAATGGGCACTATTGTGGAAAACCGCTAGCATATTACATATCAAGGGATTATGATATGTGGGACAGTTTCCGCCGGCTGGTTATCCACAAAATCAGCCGAGCTTTCCACCCTATCACTTGGAAGAAAAAGGAGTAAAGAGTTCCGATTCACATGACGGTACATGCATCGACCCTTATCAATTGATTTCAAAGAAAATGAAAGTGTGGACGTAGCACGGTGACGCGGCACCGCTGCATTCGTGCCATCGCCGAACGACGCGACACGCACGCATTTCGCCGCAACAATCTCGCAACGGTGGTGGTATAATCGCATCGGATTCTCGCTCTCCCTATGATCCATTGGTGCGGCGACGCACACATCTCCCTCGTCAAAGGACACGTTTGAATGACAGAACAGCACAACGATGCAACACCGGTACAAGAGATCGAACGGTTCCGCCAGGCGTCGGATAACCTTCGCCGCGAGATCGGCAAAGTCATCGTGGGACAGGACGCGGTGATCGAGGAGCTTCTCATTGCGTTGTTCTGCGGTGGACATTGTCTGGTCGTCGGTGTTCCGGGCCTCGCCAAAACACTCCTTATATCCACTGTAGCGCGCGCTCTCGAACTCAAGTTCTCGCGCATACAGTTCACGCCGGACCTCATGCCCTCGGACATCACGGGGACGGATATTCTCGAAGAGGAGGCGGGCACGGGGAAACGAGCGTTCAAGTTCTTCAAGGGACCGATCTTCGCGAACGTCATTCTCGCCGACGAAATCAACCGGACGCCGCCGAAAACTCAGGCAGCGCTTCTTCAGGCGATGCAGGAGCACGAAGTGACCGCGGGGGGCGAGACGTTCGGGCTCGAGCTTCCGTTTTTCGTTTTCGCCACGCAGAACCCCATCGAGCAGGAGGGAACGTACCCCCTTCCGGAGGCCCAGCTGGACCGTTTCATGTTCCATATCAACGTGGACTACCCTTCCGCGGAAGAGGAGCTCAAGATCGTCGAGACAACGACGTCGAAGCCGCCGGCAACGGCGTCCGCCGTTCTCAAGTCGGAGGACATTCTCCACATACAGAATTTCGTGAGGACCGTCCCCATCTCCAAGCACGTGCTCGACTATGCGATACGCATCGTCCGGGCCACACGCGACGGCTCCGTGAAGGCGGTCAAGGACTATGTCGCGTGGGGCGCGGGTCCGCGGGCAGGGCAGTATCTCGTTTTGGGCAGCAAGGTCCGCGCGATCATGCACGGCCGGCCGACGCCGAGCTGCGAGGACGTGCGTATGATCGCACCCCCGGTGCTCCGACACCGCATCGTGACGAACTTCAATGCCGACGCCGACGGCGTGACGACGGACGAGATCATACGAACCGTGCTCAGCGAAGTCGGCGAATGACCGTCCGGTCGTCCCCCTGTCATCTCCCGTGAGGCACTATTCGTGGCCCGAAGACAACGACAGCCTTTCACGAGGTTTCTAGACCCGGCGGTGGCGAGCCGTCTCGCCAACATGGAGCTCAAGGCTCGTTTGATCGTCGAGGGGTATATCGCCGGGATGCACAGGAGCCCGTACCACGGATTCTCCGTCGAGTTCGCCGAGTACCGCCAGTACATGCAGGGAGACAACACGCGGTACATCGACTGGAAGGTGTACGGAAAGACCGACCGATTCTATATGAAGGTGTTCGAGCAGGAGACCAACCTCCGCGCCACGATCATCCTCGACAAGAGCGGGTCGATGGGCTTCACATCGGTACCGCAGGAGCCGGGGCAGACCCCGAGGGGGGGTGTCGACAAACTCACCTACGGGGGGCTCCTCGGGGCGAGCCTTGCGTACCTCATGATCCACCAACAGGATGCCGTGGGGTTGTGCCTCTTCGACGAGAAGGTGCGCGCGCTCACGCCGCACCGTTCGGTGAGAAAACATCTCTTCTACCTCTTGAGCACGCTCTCGCAGATCGAACCTGGGGAAACGACACGGATCAGCCCGACGCTCCACTACCTCGCGGAGCGGGTGAAGCGCCGCGGGCTGGTCGTACTGATATCCGACCTCATGGATCGTCCGGAAGATGTGCTCATGGGACTCAAGCACTTCCGTCACCGCGGCCACGAGGTGATCGTGTTCCACGTTCTCGACCCGCGTGAGATGGACCTCGACTACCGCGACGAGGTGGAGTTCCAGGACATGGAGACGGAGAAGAAGATCCGCGTCGAGCCCGCTTTTCTCAAAGAGCAGTACGCGAAAAACGTCAAAGACTGGATCCGGACGCTCGACCGCGGGTGCAAGTCCCATCAGATCGACTACAATCTGCTTTCCACGCACACGCCCTTCGATCAGGCGCTCACCGCCTATCTGAACAAGCGCGTACGTATGGGGTGAGAACGGCGTGTTCGGCCTGGGTTTCCTCAACGGGTTGTTTCTCCTCGCTCTCGGGGCCATCGTGCTCCCGGTCGTGATCCACATCCTGAACCGGAGGCGCCTGCGGAAGATCCGTTTCAGCTCCCTCGAGTTCATCGACGAGCTCAACAAGCGGCGGATGAGCAAGATCAACCTCCGCAGGTGGATCGTTCTCCTGCTGAGAACGCTCGCCGTCGTGTTTCTCGTGCTCGCTTTCGCCCGGCCCACCGTCCGCTCGAATGCGAACTTGCTCGCGGCGGGCGGGGCGCCGAAGAACGTTGTGATCTGTCTCGACGCGAGTTACAGCATGGGGGCCGAGCAGGAGGAGGGCACCGTGTTCACCCGGGCGCAGGCCCTGGCCGCAGAGGTCGTCGATGAATGCGGGGACAACGACGTCGTGAACGTCATCGCGTTCGCGGCGCACCCGAACGTGTTCTTCGAGTCGGGGACGAGAAACCGGCAGGTCGTCAAGACGGCGATCCGCGGTCTCGAGGTCACCGCCGAGGGAACGGCAATCCCCGCGGCGATCGAAGCCGCTCTCGGCCTCGCCGGCGGACCCGAAGCCGCCGCCAAAGAAATCTATGTGATCTCCGATTTCCGCGAGCCCGCCGATTCGGTCCTCGCGGGCGACCTCCCGGAAAACACGCGGCTCCTTCTGCTCCCCGTGTACCGCGACGCGATCGATAACGTGAGCATCGACCGCGTATTCACTCCCCGAAAACTCATCCGCCCCGGGGAAGCCGTGCGCGTGGGCGTCGCTGTGGCGAACCACTCGCGCGAACGGTCGGCCGATTTTCCGCTGGAGCTCTCGATCGGCGGCAAGAGAAAAGCGGAGAAGCTCGTGAACCTCTCTCCATCGTCCTCGTCGACGGTCACCTTTGTCATCACCCTGGCCGATCCGGGAACGTACCGGGGACGCATCTCCAAGGACAGGGACCGACTGCCCATCGACGATGACCGCGGCTTCGTGCTCGATGTGTCCCGTCAGATCCCCGTGACGCTCGTTCGCGGGTTGAAGCTGCAGCCGGGCGGGAAACCGGATAACCCACCCGCCTACTTCTACGTCGATAAGGCCCTGAACCCGCGCGGCTCGTCCGAGGGCGAGTTCAGCGTAGACGTCGTCGATCAGAGCGCGCTCGCCGTGGCAGACCTCCCCGACAGAGGGGTCGTCGTCTGGACGGATCCCGAAGGCTCGGACACGAGGCGGCTCGACCTCGTCGAGAGATACGTCCACGGGGGCGGGGCGTTGCTGGTGTTTCTGGGGAACGATTCCCGGGCGGCCTGGCGCCTAGAGCGGTTCCAACGGTATCTGGGCTGCGAGAGGATGGCCGCGAAAGAAAAAGCAGACGGCGCGAAACTCGTGTCGTTCTCGGCCGGCCACCGTGTCTTCGGAATGTTCAACGAAGAGGAACTCGAACTCCTGTCGCAGAGCCGCCTGACCCGCTACATCGGGGCGGCCGGCGTGCCCGCCGATTCGGCGCTCGCGTACTTCGACGACGGCAGCCCCGGCGTCTGGGAATGCCGAAGAGGCGAGGGCCGGATCATCGTCGTGGCGGCATCCCCCGATCTCACGAGCGGGAACTTGCCCCTCTCTCCCATGTTTCTCCCCTTCGTCCACGCCGGAGTCTCGTATCTCGCGAGCGCGGGGGGAAGCGATTCTCGCGGGGAGCATCTCGTGGGGAGCGACCTCGTCTTCGATTTGCCGCCGAAGTGGAGTGTCCAGACGGGGAATCTCCGCGTCCGGACCGACACGGGGGGAGACATCACGCCCGCTTTTTCCGAAACGAAAGAAGGCGAAGCGAACGCGATCGTTCCTCAACCGCGGGAAGTGGGGTTCTACACGCTCCACGCCGACACCACGCGGATCACAGAAGCCTGCGTCAACGTGGACACGCGCGAGTCCAACTTGAACCCCCGCACCCTCGACAAGACGGTTCTCGGCGGGGCGCGCGTGGTCGGAGCCTCCGGCGACCTCGCTCGCGACATCGGCCGCGAAAGGCAGGGACGCGAGATCTACGCGGTGCTGTTTTTCCTCGCCCTTGCGGCGCTCGCCGCCGAGGCGCTTCTCGGCCGCAAGGCGTGACGGGACCTCAGCGCAAAAGGTGCTATGTCCGAGCGTGATAAAGAGATCGCACAGGAAGGGGCCGTAGCGCTCGTCGAGCGAGTCCGCCAGACGGGCGAGGTCCACAAGGTCGCCGGCGCTCTCAGGGGCGGCGCGCGGCGCGTGGACATCTCGGGGCTTCGCGGCTCCTCGTACGCGTTCGTCGTCGAGGCGCTCCGCGTTTCTCTCGACCGGACGGTCGTCGTGTGCTGCCCCGACGAGGAGACCGCACGCGATGGGTTTGCCGACCTGAAAACCGTCTCCACGGCGCGCGTCGAGTTTTTCCCCGAGAGAGACTCGTTCCCGCAGCGGTTCGAACTCAGGGAGAAATTCGGTGTTCGCGGGAGGCGGAGCGCATGCCTCGATCTCATCCTCCACGAAAAAGCCGATATCGTCGTCACGAGCCTCCTGGGCTTTCTCGAAAAGACACCCCCCGTCGATCAATTTCGCCGGCACGCCTGGGACGTTCATCTCGGCGCGGCGGTAGATCTCGAGGAACTCCGTGAGCATCTCGTTCTCGTCGGGTACGAGAGTTCCTCGATCGTCGAAGCGCCGGGCCAATTCGCCGTGCGCGGCGCCATCGTGGATATCTACGATCCGTCCTGGGACCACCCGGTTCGTCTCGAGCTCGCCGACGATGAAGCGATATCGATACGTGCGTTCGACATCGAATCGCAAAAATCCTTCGGGATGCTCGAGTCCGCCCGGATTCTCGCCGCGACGAACGTTATCGCGAACGACGTTTCGCTGGGGGCGCTGGAGGAAAACCTTCACGCCGCGGGTTTCGAGGCGGAGACGATCGCACGGATCCGCCGCGAGATAGAGGGACATCCGTTTTCACCTCTCCTCCGGCGCTACGCCCCGGCGATGGGGAGCGACGGGATGCTTCTCGACTTTTTTTCGCACCCGCCGCTCGTCTTCTATTGGGACGAGGAAGGGCTCGCGAGGAGACTGGATGCGCTTCAGGAGGAAATCGCGCGCGCGGGAGAAGTGTCTGGCGACGAAAACCCGGTTCTGGATCTCTACGACTACATTCACGCACGCGGCGTCACCGAAAAGTACGGAGTATCGAGCGTTCGTGTGTGGGGATTGTCCACGGGCATTGGGGCAGCGGGGGCGAAGGCCGGCGGCGCGGGCGAAACTCCGGGGGCCGCGTCCGCGCGCGCGGTCGAGAGTTCGGGGGGCACGTCCGCGAGGGTGGCCGAGAGCTCGGAGGGCACCGCCGCGAACGCGGTCGAAAGCCGCCCCGACATGCAGATCTTCCGCACATCGGGGCACCCCGCGGTGGCGGGCAAACTCGATTCGCTGGTCGGCGTCATACAGGGTCTGAGGCGGCGGGGAATCGACGTGTCGATCTACTCGGAGAGTCCGGCCCAGCGCGAACGCCTCGCCGACATGCTCGAAGAAGACGAAGCCCTCGTTCACCTGCCCGTCGGATGGATCACGTCCGGGTTCGTCTGGGATTCGATTCGCACGGCCATACTCACCGACCATGAAATCTTCCACCGCAGCCTTCCCCGCCCGCTGCAGAGACACGCCGGCAGGCGAATGGAGAGCCGCAGACCCGATCACCTGCAGGTCGGCGACTACGTGGTCCACATCGACTACGGCATCGGCCGGTATCTGGGACTGGAGAAGGTGGTCGTCGACGGACACGAGACCGAATGCCTCCACCTCAGATACCAGGGGACCGACCGCATCTACGTCCCGCTCGAGCAGATGCAGCTCGTCGAAAAGTACGTGGGCAAGGAAAGCGCCGCGCCGGTGATCGACCGGCTGGGAAGCACCAAGTGGCTGCGTACCAAGGAGAAAACGCGCAAAGCCCTCGAAGACGTAGCCCGCGAGCTCCTCGACGTGTACGCGGCGCGCGAGATCGCCGAGGGCGTTTCTTTCGGGGCGGACACGCAGTGGCAGAAGGAGCTCGAGGCGTCGTTCCCCTTCGAAGAGACGCCGCACCAGATCCAGGCGACGGAAGAGATCAAGCGGGACATGGAATCGCTGCGCCCGATGGACCGCCTCGTCTGCGGTGACGTCGGTTTCGGCAAGACCGAGGTCGCCATCCGTGCCGCGTTCAAGGCGGTGAACCAGGGAAAGCAGGTGGCTGTTCTCGTTCCGACGACGATTCTGGCGTTCCAGCATTACAAGACGTTCCGCGAACGGATGAGCGCGTTTCCCGTCTCGATCGAGATGCTCAGCCGTTTCCGCACGAGCGCCGAGCAGAAAAACGTGATCGCCGCGGTGGGGGAGGGACGCGTGGATATCGTCATCGGCACGCACCGGCTTTTGTCGAGCGATGTGCGGTTTCACGACATCGGGCTCCTCATCATCGACGAGGAGCACCGCTTCGGCGTGAGGAGCAAGGAGAAAGTCAAGCGGATCGCTCGAAACGTCGACGTGCTGTCGATGACCGCAACGCCGATTCCCCGAACGCTCTACATGGGGCTCTCGGGACTCCGGCGGATCTCGATCATCGATACCCCCCCCCGCAACCGCCACCCGGTGAAAACCGAAGTCGTGCCCTTCGACGAGGAAACGATATCACGGGCGATCATGGCGGAGATCCACAGGGACGGGCAGGTGTTCCTCGTGCACAACCGCGTGGAGTCGATCCACGCGATGCAAGCGTTTCTGGAACGGCTCCTCCCCGGCGTGAGGTTCGGCGTGGCCCACGGCCAGATGGCCGAGAAGGAGCTCGAGCGAGTCATTCTCGGATTCCTGGCCCGCGAGTTCGACGTGCTGATTTCGACGACGATCATCGAATCGGGTCTCGATTTTTCGAATGTGAACACGATCATCATCAACCGCGCCGACCGGTTCGGCCTCGCCGAACTCTACCAGCTGCGCGGGCGAGTGGGGCGGAGGGAGCAGCAGGCGTACGCGTATCTGCTGGTGCCGCGGAATTTCTCCGTCACGGAAACCGCGAGCAAACGCCTCCAGGCGATGGAGGAATTCGAGGAACTCGGCAGCGGCTATCGTCTGGCCATGCGAGACCTGGAGATCCGCGGGGCGGGAAACGTTCTCGGCGTCGAGCAGCACGGGCAGATCGTCGCCGTCGGGTTCGACCTCTACTGCAAGATGCTCAAAGAGGCCGTCGAAAACCTCAAGGGGGAACCCGAGATCGAGAAACCCCAATGCCGCATCGAGACGAGGCTCCCGAGTTTCCTCCCGGACGATTACGTCGAGGACCAGAACGAACGAATGACGGTCTACAAACGGCTCGCGCGTCTTGCGGTGCCCGAAGACGTGGACGACCTCGAGCTCGAACTGAAGGACCGTTTCGGGGAACTTCCCCCGGCGGGCGCTCACTTGATCGAACTGACGCGAGTGAAGCTCCGCGCGCAGCTTCTCGGGATCGCCCTCGTTCAGCTCCGGCCGGGGCGGGTCGCGGCGGATTTTTTGCCGGGAAAATCGTTCCACCCGCACCTCTGCGCGCACCTCGTGGAAACTTTCGAGGGGCGCGTGCTGTTCAAGTCGGGGAAGACGTTCTCGGTCACCGTCGCCCTCGGTCCGGGGATGAGCCCGCTCGCCGAAGCCAGAAAGCTGTTGCACGAGGCCTATTTTTATGGTAAAAAATACACTTCCCCAACTAGGGAGCGTCCAGCGTAGTCTCCGCGCGATACGTACTAACGCATAAACAGCGACGGCGGGGCCGTTTTCCCCCAAAGGGGGGGTAGCCGGCTTTCCGTGTGTTCACGTAGTCTTTCACACATCCATCGAGGTCATTCCGAAGGCGTTATCTGAGATACCTTCAAAAGGAGCGGCGGTCATGCGTGGTTCAAGAAACGTTTTACTGGTTGTGGCCCTTCTGCTTTCGGCGCTCGTCGTCGTCTCGTGCAGCCGAGTCAACGAGAATTCGACGGTGGCCAAGGTGGGAGACCGGGTCATCACCTTGGGGACTTTCGAGAAGACCTACTGGACCGTCGACCCCAAGTACCATCCGGAGGACAAGGGCATCGACGGGCTCAAGGAGTTCCTCAACACGATGATCAACAAAGACATCATGGCCATCAAGGCCGGGGAGCTCGGTTACGACAAGGACCAATACGTCGTCCAGACCATGGAGGCGTTCAAGAAGGTGAGTCTGCCGGCCGCCTATCTCAAACTCCGTGTGGCGGACAAGATCAACGTGACGGAGAAGGATATCAAGGACGCGTACGAGCTCTACCAGACGAACATCCAGATCAAACAGATTCTTACCGACACGAAGGCTCAGGGGGACGAGGCCCACAGGCTTCTCAAAGAGGGAGCCGATTTCGAGAGCGTGTGCCAGCGCTACTCCAAGGACCCGGATGCGAGCACGGGGGGCAGAGTGGGCACCGCCGTGTGGGGGACGTTCGAACCGGAGCTTCAGGATGTGCTGTTCAGCACGCCGGTGGGCGACGTGACCCCGCCGCTCGAGATGCGGTACGGTTACCTCATCTTCAAGGTTCTGGAGAAAAACCAGCCGAAGAGAAAGCCGTTCGAGGAAGCCAGCGGCGATCTTGAAAGGCTCCTCAAGCGTCTCCAGGAAATCCGCCTGACCAATCAGGTGACCGATCAGGTTCGTGCGAAGCATAATTTCAAGTGGCACGACGACAATCTGGGCATCGCGTTCGACACCCTGCCTCCGGATCGGCCGCTGACCACGCCGCCCGACAGGAACTCCGAAGTCTACCCGCTTCTCCAGTTCGACGAACGGGATCTCGACAAACCCCTCGTCTCCTACGACAGCAAATCGATCACGGTCAGAGATTTCTCCGACCTGTACGACCGATCGTCGTTCTTCACGCGGCCGAGGCGCGAGTTCCGTTACGGCGACGTCAAGAGGTTCCTCATCGAAGTCGTCATGAACGAACTCGTCGTCATCGAGATGAGGGACGCGAAGATCGAAGAAGAGCCCATGGTGATCACGGCGCTCGAGAAGAAGAAGGAACAGTTCATGGTGGACAAGATGTACCAGGACCTCATCGACAAGCAGACGGACATCTTGCCCGAAGAGATAACGGCGTACTACAACGACAACCTCGAGCGGTTCCGGCGTGCCGAAGAACGCCGCCTCGGCGTCATTCTCGCGGGGTCGAAGGAACGCGCCGAGGAGGCGCGGCGGATAGTGTTGGCGGGAGAACCGTTCGACACGGTGTCGGCCCAGTATTCGATCCCGGAGATCACGCCCGAGGAGCGGCTGGGAACGAAGTTCGTGTCGAAAGGCCAGAACCAGGAGATCGACGCCGCAGCCTTCGAGCTCGAGAACGTGGGCGACCTCTCCCAACCGTTCGAAACAACCCGGGGATGGATGGTGCTCAAGCTCATGGAGCGCCGCCCGGAGAAGATCATGGAGCTCGAGGGTGCCACGGACAGCATCCGACAGTCGCTCAAAGTGGTGAAGAACGAAGCGCGCCTGAATTCGCTGCTGGACAAGTGGCGGACGGAGATCGACATCAAGGTCTTTGACAAGGTTCTCCTGAAGGCCAACGTTCAGGAGAAACCGGCCAAGTCCTTGCGTTCCAAGTAGAAAGTGGCAGGACCGCGCCGCATATGGACGACAATAGGGGGCGTCGCGCTCCCTATTGTCGTCTTGGTATGTACGGGAGCGTGCGAACGCCGCGCGCCTCTCTCGGGAGAAGCCCCATCTCCGGTGCTGGCGACCGTCAACGGCAAGGAACTGACGAAGCGGGAGTTCGCTCTCTTCCTTCCGGAAGACTACCAGAACGTGCTCACCGCCGAGGAGAAGCGAGACTACCTCGACCGGTGGATCACGACGCAGCTGCTCTACGAGGAAGCGCTCAAGTCGGGGATACGAACGTCGCCCGATATCGACGCGCGCCTCGAACAGTACAAGAAAGACCTCGTCGCCGATCAGCTGGTCCAGAGGGTGATCGAGGATCGCGCGATTGTCACCGACAAAGAAGTACGCGATTACTACGACTCGCAAAAGCTGGGGTACGAGAAAGAGTACCGCGTGAGCGACATCCTCGTGAACACACCGGAAGAGGCCGACACGGTCCGTATGCTCTTGAAATCGCATAGCTTCGAGGCCGTCGCGAAAGAGCGCTCCCTCGACAAGCACAGCGGCGCCGGAGGAGATCTCGGCTACCTGTCGAGGGGGAACATGATTCCCGAGTTCGAGGGGATCATTTTCAGGTTGGGGGTCGGCGAAGTCTCGGATGTGATCGAAACGGAATTCGGCTACCATATCATCAAACTGACGGCTGTCCGTGACAGCCAGGCTCCGATGGAGTACGCCGACATCGCTCCGGAGATCGCCGACATTTTGACGCTGCAGAAACGGCAGGCGGTGTACGATAGTCTGGTTGTCGCTCTGCGGAAACGGGCGGACATCGAGTACGCGGACGAAGCTGCGGGGCTTAGGGCGACGAGCGAGCCGGATACCGCCGCGCGGAAACCGTAGGGGACGCACGCGCCCGCCGCCTCGCACGTCGGCTCGTCGCGCGTGTCGCCGTGTTGCGGGGCCCACGGGGGACGAGGGGAGATCACTTTTCATGCAGAGGACCGTTGCTTTCTTTCTGATTCTCGCCGCCTCGGTGTGCCTCGCCTTTCCGCCGGTGCGATTCGTGACCGCCGCATGGGGTCAGGGAACGCTCGTCGATCGCGTGGTCGCCGTCGTCGAGGACGAAGCGATTTTTAAGAGCGATGTGGAGCAGGCGGTCAAACAAATCCTCATGGAGAGGGGCCCCGGGCAAGTCTCCGCGAGCGAAAGGGCTGGCCTCGAACACCAGGCCCTCGACGAGCTCATCAAGAACAAACTCGTTCTCGCCAAAGCCAACCGCCTGGGCATAACGGTGTCGTTCGCCGACGTGGAGAAAGCCGTGGACCGGGCCATCGAAGACAACAAAAAAGTCCTCGGGGGCGAACAGGGATTCGCCCGTCAGCTCGCGACCGAGGGGCTCACGATCGATTCGCTCAAGAAGCTCTACCGGGAGCAGATCCAGAACCGCATGCTGGTCGAACGCGTGCTGGCCCGAGAGGTTGACCGGTCATCCGTGGAAATATCCGAGGACACTTTGAAGGCGGCGTACGAGAAGCGGAAGAGCGAGTTTCCGGAACGGCCGGCGGTGGTTCATCTCGCCACGATCGTGTTCGGCTTCGAATCCTCGGAGGCGGCAAGGACCAAGGCCAAGGCGAGCATCGACAGCCTGCGCGCGCGCATCGTTGCGGGAGAGGACTTCACGGAGATCGCGAAGGGCTACTCGGAGGATCCGAGCGGCGACGCAGGCGGGAGCCTGGGAAAGCTCAAGCTCGGCGACCTGGGCAATCGTGCGTTCGCGGATGCGGCGGCCAAGCTGGCGGTGGGAGAGCTGAGCGCGCCCGTGCTCACGCCGTTCGGGTATCATTTGATCCAGGTGACCGGCGCGGACTCCACGAGCGGAGACGTCGAGATACGCCACATTCTGATCCGTGTGAAGCCGGAAGCCCGCGACATGCAGGACGTTTTCGAAATGGCGGAGAGCGTCCGCCAGCGTCTGGTGGAAGGGGCGCCGTTCGACTCGGTCGCAGCGCAGTACAGCACCGATGCATCGAGCGCGTCGTCGGGAGGGGACCTGGGCTGGCTCCGCGTCAGCGACCTGCCCGAGTTTTTCAGGGACGTGTTGACGGATCTGAAGCCCGGGGACGTGAGCCCCGTGCTTAGAGAACCGTCGGGATTCAGGATCGTCAAACTGCTCGAGCAAGAGGACGCGCGGCCGTACACGTTCGACGAGGTTCGCGAGGAGCTCACTCAACTCCTCCAACAGGAAGCGCTCGAAGCGATGTACAACACCTATCTGGAAAAGCTCAAGAGCGAATTCTACGTGGAAGTGCGTCCCCAGTAGCCCATGCGCGTCGATCTCGCACTCAAATACCTCTGTCTCGTCAAGAGCCGCTCCGGCGTCAAACATCTCTGCGATGACGACGCCGTGCGGGTCAACGATCAGCCCGTAAAACCTGCCGCCACGCTTCGAACCGGCGACAGGATCACCATTCGTTTCCCCAACCGGACCCTGACGATCGGGCTCGTCGCCGTCCCCGAGAGGCAGCTGAGTAAATCGGCGGCGCCGGCGTACTACGAGAAGATCGCCGAGGAGATCGAAACCGAGGATGGATTCGAGAATGAAGATGCGACGGAGCTCTGACATTTTACCGCCCGCGCCGCGCGCCGCGGGACGTCGGGCACAACACCCACGCGCCCCCCGCCCGCCGGTCATCGTTGTCACTCCTGGGGAGCCCGGGGGGATCGGCCCCGAGATCAGCGCGCACTTTTTTGCGAAATTCGCGCCGGCGAGGTCGATGGCCCTCATCATCGGCGCGCGAAGCGCGCTCGAACCGTGGTTCGACCGGTACGGCGCCGAGCCGGTTTTCATCGGAGCGCTTCGGGACCGTAAGGACCGCGGATCGCGGGTATCGAGAGCGTGCGAAGCGCTGGTATCTACGGCACGCGAAGCGCTCGCGGACCTTCCGCGGGGCGCCCGCGGTCCCCGCGTTCTGGTTCTCGACACGGGCTGCACGGAACGTTTCAAGCGTGGGGAAGACACTCGAGGAGGAGGACGGCACTCGGGCTTCGCGCTCGAAATCGCGTGCGCGCTCGCGAGGGAGGGCGTCGTCGAAGGGATCGTGACAGGCCCGATCTCGAAAAACTCCCTTCAGCTCGGAGGGTACCCGTTCACCGGGCACACCGAGCTCCTCTCGCAGTACTTCAGCGCCCCCGATTGTCAAATGATGATGGTCTACCGCGCCTTTCGCGTCGTGCCCCTCACCCGTCATGTGCCCATCCGGCAGGTGAGCCGGTCGCTTTCCGTCAGAAAAATCGTCACGGCGCTCCGTGTCGTGAACGAGTCGCTCGTCCGCGAGTTAGGCGTGCCGAACCCGCGGCTCGCCATTTCGGGGCTCAATCCGCACGCCGGAGAGGAGGGTGTGCTGGGTTCGGAGGAGATCACGATCATCGAGCCCGCGCTTCGGGAAGCCCGAAACTTGGGGCTGCATGCAGTCGGCCCTGTGCCGGGGGACGCGCTGTTTCAAGAGGCGGAAAGCGGCACGTTTGATGCGTTCATCACCATGTACCACGATCAAGGGCTGATTCCATTCAAAATGATCTCGAAGCGCAGAGGCGTCAATGTTACGGTGGGGCTGCCCGTGGTTCGGACCTCGGTGGACCACGGAGTGGCGTACGACATTGCGGGAAAAGGAATAGCGGGCACGGAGAGCTTGAGGGAGGCCTACCGTCTCGCGGAGATGCTCGTGAGGCGACGAAGAAAGCGAACGGGTTGACCATGGACGCGTTGGAGCCGAGAAAGGTCATCGGGATTTACCATCTGTCGAAGAAGTACGACGACCGGATGGTGCTGAGGGACGTCAACCTCCAGGTCGGCAACGGGGAGTTCGTGTTTTTGGTGGGCCCCAGCGGGTCGGGAAAGAGCACGCTGCTCCGCATGATCTACATGGACGAGGCCCCCAACGAAGGCCAGGTCGTCGTGGGGTCGTTCGTCTCGACGAGCATCAAACGGCGGCAAATCCCGCACCTGAGACGCAAAATCGGCGTCGTGTTCCAGGATTTCAAGCTCCTCGAGGATCGAAGTGTTTTCGAAAACGTGGCGATTACGATGCGGGTCGCGGGGACAGCGAACGCGGATATCAAGAAGAAGGTGATACAAGTTCTCACGCACGTGGGGCTCTATCACAAACGATACGACCGGCCGATCACTCTCTCCGGCGGCGAGCAGCAGAGAGTCGCAATCGCCCGCGCGGTCGTCAACACGCCGGAGATCCTTCTCGCCGACGAGCCCACGGGAAATCTCGACCCCGAAGTGACCCAGGAGATCCTCCAGCTCTTGCTGCGCATCAATAGCTCGGGTACAGCCGTGCTCATGGCGACACACAACCACGAGCTCGTCCGGAGCTACGGCCAGCGGATCGTGTTTTTGCGCGACGGCACCATCGAGGAAGATCTGCGGCTGGGATTGGCCGCGTTCACAAGGGACCGTTTGGGGCTTTCGGAACAGCCGATCGCCCGTCCGCTGGGCACGAGCGGCGAGTGAGGAGAAATGCTTTGAAAGGCCACCAGATAAACTACCTGGTGTCGGAGGCGTTCCACACCCTCGGGCGGCACAAGGCGGTGACGTTCCTCTCGATCGTCATCATGAGCCTGACGCTGCTCGTTCTCGCCGTTTTTCTCCTCGCCACGGACAACGTGCTCACGTTTCTCGATCGCGCGAAGAAGGAAATGACGGTGTTCGTCTATCTCAAAGACGACGTCCCCCCGCGGTTCGTCGATGACCAGTACAAACTGCTTTTCAGGATGGCCGAGGTGGAGACCGTGGCGTTCATCTCGAAAGACCAGGCGATGGCGGATTTCCGCGAGGAACTGGGAGACGAACGATCCATGCTCGAGGTTCTCGAAACCAACCCCCTCCCAGCGTCTTTCCGCGTGACGCTCAAGAGCGAGTACCGGAACAAAGAGGCGATCGAGCGCTTCGCCGGCGTGATGCGCACCGTGCCCATCGTGGAAGAGGTGAGCTACGGGAAAGAATTCATCGAACAGTTTTCGACGGTGAGCCGCGGCTTTCTCTACGTGGATCTCGTTCTCGGGATCATCGTGATCCTCTCCTCGATCTTCATCATTTCGAATACCGTACGGCTGACGATTCTCAGCCGGCAGAAATCCATCGAGGTCTTGAGACTCGTCGGCGCGACGAACCGGTTCATCACCATGCCGTTCGTGATCGAAGGGGCGTTCCAGGCGGGTGTCGCCTCGCTGGTGTCGTTGGGGCTTCTCTTCGGGATCTACGCCTTGACGAGGGGACTCCTCCCCGATCTCGCTTTCCTCAAGCCCGGAAAGATCACGCTGTACGTGGTGACCTGCATAGTCCTTGGCTCGATCGGCAGTCTCGCTTCGCTGAGACGTCATCTGAAACTCTGATCACCGCGAAGAGCTCGATTCGGGGACGACGATGCGCACTTTTGTAGCTCTCCTCATTGCAGCAATCCTCCTGGGGCAGTTCTCGCCGTGCCGGGCGCAGTCCGAGGGCTCCCTCGACGAGCGGATCAAGTCCCAGAAGAGCAAACTCCAGGAAATCGAGAGCCAGATCAAACGCCACCGCGCGCAATCGAAGGAGCTCAAGAAGAAAGAGACCGATGTAGTCAAGCAACTCTCCTACCTCGACAAGGAGATCGGTCTCTCCACGAAATACCTCTCGGGTCTGAAGAAAAGGGAAGCTCTTCTCACGCAGCAGATCGACAGCCTGCGCGTGGACATCGCGCGGGAAAACGGCACGCTTTCGATCCAGAAGGAGAGACTCGCCCGCCGGCTCCGCCAGATGTACATGCGGGGCCGCGAGCGCCAGTGGGTTTTCATCATGGACGGCAGGAATGTGGCCGACAAGCTCCGCCGATACAAGTTCATGCGAATGGTCGCCGAACGTGACGCCGGCCTGGTCCACGAAGTGAGCGGGAGGAAGCGCGGGCTAGAGACCGAACAGGCAGGACTCACCGAGGCGCTCGCCGAAGTCGCGACGCTCAGGATCGTCCAGGAACGGGAGACGGAGGAGCTTGCGAAGAACAAGAGCACGCGCGTCGCGATGCTGAAGAAGATCAGAAAGGACGAGGCCAAGCACAAGACGGCGATCGCAGACCTCGAGAAAGCTCAGGAACAGCTGCGGGACGTGATCGGAGAGATCGAGCGCAAGGGGCTCAAGGAAAAAGCGCCGACGGGACTCCCCACAGGCGGTTTCGCGGCCCTCAAAGGGAAGCTCCGCCGGCCGGTCGATGGCCGCGTGATCGGTACGTTCGGCAAGTCGAAACACCCGAGGTTCGGGACGATCACGTTCAACAACGGCATCGACATCGAAGCCCAGCCCGGGACTCCCATCCGCTCCGTCGCGGCGGGGCGCGTGGAATTCGTCGACTGGATCGAGGCCTACGGAAACTGTATCATCATCAATCACGGGGGCGGGTATTACACTCTGTACGCGCACGCGTCGGACACGTTCGTGCAGCCCGACCAGAACGTGCCGGCCAACGGCGTGATCGGCGAAGTGGGAGACACGGGTTCGCTTCAGGGCTACGCGTGTCATTTCGAGATCCGGAAATCCAAACAGGCGCTCGACCCCAGCGAGTGGTTCGCCAAATGAACGGGTAGAGAAGAAAGAGGCATCGTGGCGGCGGAGAAGGCGAAGTCCGAGGCGATGGGTTTTCCCCGGATCTCTCTGGGGCACGGGGAGGTCGACGCGTTTCTCGACTCGTGTCTGCGGGGCCGGGTACCGGCGCTTCTCTTCACCGGCCCTGCGGGGTCGGGGAAGGAATACACGGCGATCGACTTCGCGCGGCGCCTTTGCTGCGCGCGCGAGCCGAAGTGCCGGCTCGATGACGATCTGTGCGAGAGCTGCCGGAGCGCGCTCTCCCTCGAGCACCCCGGCATGCATCTCGTGTATCCGACGCCGACGCAAGGAACGGGGGAAAAGGAAGGGGACGACGAGACAGACATCGGCAAGGTCCTCGAGGAGAAGAGGCAGGACATCTTCTCCGTACCCGCATTCTCGAAGAAAGTCTCCGTTCGCATCGCGCGGGCGCGGGCCGTGATCCGGCGGGCCAACTCGAAGCCTTTCGGCAGCCCCTACAACGTGTTCGTCTTCGTCAACGCCCACGCGATACGCGAGGAGGCGCAGAATGCCCTCCTCAAGCTCGTCGAGGAACCGCCGGCACACTGCGTTCTCGTCCTGATCACGCCGAACCCCGATACGATTCTGACGACGATCCGGTCCCGCTGCCAGCGGGTCCGCTTCTCGCAGCTCGGCGACGACGTCGTGCGGAAGCTCCTCGTCGAGTACTACGGGTTTTCCGAGGAGGCGGCGGGCGTGGCGGCGTCGCACGCGCGCGGAGACATCCGGCGGGCGAGGGAGATCGCCGCGGAATATGACGACGAGGGAAGGCAAGGGGTGTTCGATCTCATCGCGAACATCGGGGAGGCCCCCGAATCGTGGGTGGTCGAGAGGGCGCTCTCCATTTCGCGGAGCACGAACCGCGACAGCGCGGCCCGGTTTCTCGACGATCTCGCCGTGGCGTACCGGGACGTGATGGCGGGCGACGAAGCGCTTTTCATCAACCGGGACAAGGCGAGGATCCTCAAGGCCGAGGCGTCCGGATCGAACCGGAAAAACCTTCCCCGGATCGTGGACCGGATCATCGGGACGCGCGACGGGATCCTCAGACGCAACCTCAACATCGACGCCGCGCTCGTCGATCTCTTCCTTGATATCAAACACCTCCGGTGATAGAATCGGTTGACTTTTTGGCTCGGCGCCGCATTTTTGGAGCACGACGGAACATCTTGCTGTTGCACGGAGTCCGGCCAAGGGATCGAGGACGGCTCTTCTGCTCCCGGTCCTCGTAAGCACCTTATCTGTGTCCCGCCCTGGGAGCACGGGGATCGATTCCATCGAACCTGGAAAACACCTGTTTGAGCTATGGGTGCATGAGACCCGACGAAGAGGAATGCAAGCGTGAAAACGTTCTATGTCACAACGGCGATCGACTACGTCAACGCCCGTCCGCATCTCGGCACCGCGTTCGAGAAAATCGGTGCAGATTGCCTGGCGCGCTACAAGAGGCTCGCGGGATTCGACACGTACTTCCTCATGGGGACGGACGAGCACAGCACGAACGTCGAGAAGGAAGCGCGCAGGCAGGGGAAATCCCCCGAAGACTACTCCGCCGAGATGGCCCGTGAGTTCGAGAAGGTTTGGGAAAAGCTCAACGTCTCTTACGACCAGTTCATACGAACCGATCTCGACATACACAAGCGCGCCGTGGAGCATCTCTTCTCCGTCATCCACACGAACGGCTACATATATCAGGGGACGTACGAGGGGTACTACTGCGCCTCGTGCGAGGAGTTCGTTCAGGAGAAGGACCTCGAGGAAGGCGGGCTCTGTCCCAGGCACAAAGAGAAGGCACAGTGGCTAGAGGAGAAGAACTACTTCTTTGCCCTTTCCAAATTCAGCGACGCGTTGAAAACCCACATCGAGGAGAACCCGGGTTTCATACAGCCGGATATGCGCCGGAATGAGATCCTCAATGTGATCGCACAGGGTCTCGAGGACGTGAGCGTGTCGCGCGTGGGGAAATCATGGGGCGTTCCGCTCCCCATCGCCGAAGGACACGTGGTCTACGTCTGGTTCGACGCGCTCATCAATTACATATCCGCGCTGGGGTATGGCGGCGGGGACGACGCGAAGTTCAAGAAATACTGGCCGGCCGATTGTCACGTCATCGGCAAGGACATCACGCGGTTCCATTGTTTGATATGGCCCGCGATGCTCATGGCGGCGGGTGTGCCGGTGCCGAAGAGCGTTTTCGGACACGGGTTCGTGTACTCCAAGGGCACCAAAATGAGCAAGACGCTGGGGAACATCCTCGATCCGCTCGGTGTGGTCGAGTTCTTCGGCGAAGCGGATGCGGTGCGCTATCTCCTTCTCCGCGAGATCGCGTTCGACCGCGACGGGGATTTCACGATCGAGAAAGCGGTGGGGCGTTACAACGCGGAGCTGGCGAACGAGCTGGGAAATCTCTTCTCGCGCACGCTCTCGATGGTCCAACGCTACCGGAAAGGCACCGTCCCGGCGTGGACGCCCGAGTCGGAAGCCGACTTCGAGCGCTTGACGAAGGACGTGTTCGGCGACTATTGCGCCCACATGGACCGGCTGGCTTTCGACGAAGGGCTTGACGCTCTGTGGAGAACGGTTCAGGCGGCGAACCGCTACGTAGAAGAAAACAAACCGTGGGAGCTCGCCAAGAAAAGCGAGGCGGCGGCCCTCGATAACGTTCTCCGCGTGCTCCTCGAGGTGCTGCGGTTCGCTTCGGTCCTCTGCGTGCCGTTCATGCCGGCGAAATCGGCCGAGATGAGGAAGCTCCTCATGCTCGAGTCGGACATTTCGAAGCTCGAGCTCGGCGAGGCGGAGAGACCGGGAGATCCGGGATGGAAAGAAGCGGGAACCCCGGCGTCTCTTTTCCCGAAGATCGAGCGCGAGGCGGAGTAGCGGGGGCGTGGGCTGTTGGGTCGTTTCGCGCCCAGCGCTCCGCTTCCCTCGGCTTCCCGCCGCGGGTGGATGGCCGGTAGCCGCCGCGGTGGGCGATCCTCGGTCGCTCCCGCAATGGGCTCTCAACGACCCAACAGCCCGCAACCCAGCGATTGACGACGATGATCGATTCGCACGTGCATTTGAACCTCTCGGACTACCGCGACGATCTCGACGACGTCGTCGCGCGTGCCGGGTGGGCGGGCGTGACCACGATGGTCAACATCGGTTTCGATCTGGCGTCGTCGAGGGCGACCGTGGCCCTCACCGAGAAGTATTCGTTCATGCGCGGCGCCGTCGGGATCCATCCTCACGACGCCAAGACGTACACGGACGATGTGGAGAAGGAACTCGCGCGCATGCTCGAGCTCCCCGCGATCATCGCCGTCGGAGAGATCGGGCTGGACTACTACAGGGATCTCTCCCCGCGGGATACGCAAAAGGCCGTTTTCAAGCGCCAGCTCGCGCTCGCGCGCGCCAAGGACAAGCCGATCGTGATCCACTGCCGGGACGCCTTCGAGGATGTGATGGAGATTCTCGCCGCGGAGGGTTCGGGGTACCACGGGATCGTTCACGCGTTCTCCGGCGACGCGGCGATGGCGAAGGACGTTCTCGCTCTCGGGTTTCACATCGGCGTGGGCGGCGTCATCACGTTCAAGAACGCCCGTCTGGGCGACGTGGTTTCCAATCTCCCGGCGGGCGCCATCGTTCTCGAAACGGACTGCCCGTATCTGGCACCGGTGCCGTTCAGGGGAAAGAGAAACGAACCGGCGTATCTTCGCTACGTCGTCGAAGCGATCTCGGCCGCAACGGACAAAACGGCGGAACAAATCGTCGAGACGACCGACGAGAGTTTTGCCCGGGCCATGAAAATCGTACAATGAGGCTCGCACACTGAAACGCGGTTGGGTACGGAGAGTATCATGGAAAAGGGATGCGATCATCTTGAGGGAAGCCCGATGGGGATGTGCGCCATCTGCGGGAAATCGGTCTGCAGCGAATGCTACAGGACCGTGTTCAACGAAACGATCTGCGACGAACACACCACTCTCGAGGACGAATCCGCGTGGGAGCTCGTCGGCATGTTCGCGGATCCTTCCGTCGTCGCGGACAGGCGCTACCGGCTCGAGGAGAACGGGATCTCGTCGCTCTCCGTGCAGAGCGACGAGGACGTGATAGAGCTCTACGTCCCCGCGGAAGAGAGAGTCGAGGGGTTCGCCGTCCTCCAGGCATCGGCGGAGGAGGGCGGCCTGTGCTACGAGTGCCGGATCCAGTACCCCGCCGACCATGACGTCTGTCCGCTGTGCGGCGGAAAGCACACGGAACCGGGAGAACAATCGGAGCCGGACGAGTAACGCCCATCGGTGGACGCTCGTTCGTCGAGAGGTCGTTCGGATGAAGATTCTTGTGACGGGCGCAACGGGGCACGTGGGGACAAGGCTCACGGCGGTCCTGCGCGAAAACGGACACGACGTTCGTCTCCTCGTCCGCAAGGAGAGCGCGGACCGCGTGAAGGCGGTCTCGCCGAAGGATGCGTACGAGATCGTCTACGGCAGCGTTTTCGAAACGAACACGTGTCTTCACGCATGCGACGGCTGCGATGCCGTCGTTCATCTCATCGGCATCATACGCGAGTTTCCCTCGGAGGGAATCACCTTCGATGAAGTGCACCGCGTGGCGGTCTCGAACATCGTCGACGCGGCGAGGCGCTCCGGGGTGAAACGGTTCGTCCACATGAGCGCGCTCGGCGCGCGTGAAGACGCCCCGTCCGAGTATCACCGTACGAAGCGGGCGGGAGAACGGATCGTCGAAAGCTCCGGCCTTCTGTGGACGATCTTCAGGCCCTCGTGGATCTTCGCCCGCGGCGACGAGCTCGGCCGGATCATCAAGGACATCGTGCGCAGGCCCGTGGTCCCGCTGGTGAACGGCGGCGGCGCGCAGGTCCAGCCGATCGCTCTCGATGACGTCTGCGCGTGTTTCGCAAAGTCGCTTCGTATGCCCGAGACGCAGGGACACATTTACGAGCTCGGCGGAATCGACCGCGTGTCGTACCGCGAGATCTTCGAGCAGGCGGCGGCGCTTGCCGGACGCAAAGCGAGGACCGTTTCGGTGTCCGCATCCATGATCCGGCCGGCCGTGCTTCTCCTTCAGCGGTTCAGGTCCTTCCCGCTGACGCTCGACGAGCTGCAGATGCTCTCGGAGGACAACGTCTGCGACATCGACCCCTTGGTGAAGACATTCGGGATCACTCCGGTCTCGTTCCGGGATTCGATGAAAGAGCTCTTCGCGTAGAGGGCGGGGGCGTGATGGCCGCCCGGCGGCGCCGGGGAGGAGCGGAGCCGGGGACGTCATCCGCCGTTGACGCCGCGAGGCGGTTCCTGTATAATAGAGCCATCCACACCCTCTAGGAGGTTTTCCCCCCTGCACATTGCTACCATCTGGTACGTTTCTTTCTTTGGTATTCGAGGCGTTCTCGTCCATAGTTGATCTCTCTCTGATGGGGCAACCCGTTGGTGCAAAAAACGTTTCGCCCAAAAAAGCGATTCGGGCAGAACTTTCTGCACGACACGGCGATCGCCTCGCGGATCGTCGCGGCGGCCTCCCTCGCCCCGGGCGCAGCGGTCGTCGAACTCGGTGCCGGGAAGGGAATTCTCACCCGCCCGCTCGCCGAACGGGGGGTGCGCCTCGTCGCGATCGAGCTCGACAGAGAGCTTCACGCGGATCTCGAACGGTCCTTCAGCGCGAGCGGAGGGAGCGTGGAGGTCGTGAACGCCGATTTCACGGAGCTCTCGATCACGGACGTTCTCGCGTCGCGGGGGGTCGAGCGGTGTGTGCTCTTTGGAAACATCCCTTACCACCTCACGCGGCACGTGCTCTTTTCGTTCCTGGTGGACGAACACGAGATGATCGAAGCGGCGTACCTCATGCTCCAGCGCGAAGTCGGCGAACGCATCGTTTCGCCGCCGGGGAGCCGCGTGTACGGGATCACGAGCGTCGTCCTTCAGAGCCTCTACGCCGTGCGGCCGCTCTTCCGCCTGGGCCCGGGGGCGTTTTTCCCGAGGCCGAAGGTGGAATCGATCGTCGTCGCGTTCGAACATCTCGAGCAGCCGATCGTCGAGCCGGGCGAGCTGAACGGCCTTCTCACGCTCGTGAAGAATCTTTTTCAGCAGAGGCGAAAGACGATTCACAACACGCTGAAGAAATTCTACTCGCTCTCGGAATCCGAGCTCGGAGAGATCGAAAAAAGGGCAGGCGTATCTTTGGACAAGCGCCCCGAGGAACTCGGGAAGGAAGCGTTTCTCAGCCTGTCGAGGACGGTGTCGGGAATGGTTTCGGCAGGATGACAGCGGACGCGTTGGGAATGCGGCGGCAGACGATGAAGAGAATCGCGGCAATCATGGTCGTCGGCATTCTGTGTGTCGCGAGTGCGGCGCGCGCGCAGGTGCCTCCGCCTGTGCCTGTGCCGCAGGACACAGCAACGACGGTCCGCACGACCCGCATGGTCGCCGTGCCCACGTACACGGGCGGCATCAAAGGCGACGTGACGCAGATGTCGCTCCTGAACCGCTTTTCGTTGACGCTCACCCTGCCCAGGAACATCACGTCCACGACCCTGCTCAGCGCCGACGAGTCGGATTTCCGGCTCCAGGATCGCCGGGACACGAACAAGAGTTTCTCGTCGAATATCCTTTACCTGCTGCGTCCGGGTTTTTCGATCGATGGGGCGATCTCGGACTCGAGGTATTTCAACCGCGTGATCACGTACACGAACGCGACGCAGGATCTCGAGAACAGCGCCCAGAAAGCTCAGGCCAACGTGCAGTACGGGAGATCCTTGGGACAAGGCCTCTCCGTCAACGGAAAATCCTCGCTCGCTGTCAGCCGGGAAGAGCAGACATTCGTCAAAGACAAGACGGGAGAGGGCGCGCTCCACGCGGGCGTTCGTTACGGTTTCGGAAGAAACGTGGAACTCTCCGCCCGGGGGTTCTTGCGCCTTTCGTCGCAGAACGCCGAGTCGGGAAACGAGAGCTTCTCCGGCCTGGGGGCGACGGAAGACAGCGTTCTTGCAAGCGCGCGCGTCACCGTGCTGGACAGCGTGACGGTGAAGGCGGATTACTCGAGGTACCTTTCGAAGGAAGACTACCTCGAGCTTCCCCGCGGATCGTACGGAGAGCAGCAGTACGCGCCGGCAAGCCCCGAACAGCAATCGAAGGACATGCGACACATCTCCGTGAGCGCGGATGCCAAGCTCATGGGAGATTTCACGATCACCGCCCGCGTGACGCATACCGACGGGGCCACGTACTTCGCCGAAGCGAAGGAGCGGACGAGCCGCGACGTAGGCGATTCGCAGGAGGGGGCTCTGACGTTCACGCCGTTTTCCAGTTCGATGTTCACCTTCGAAGCGGGAAACAGGACGTTTTTCCACTGGCTCGGGCCGAGCAGAACGGGGAGCTACGACGACAAGGACATCCGGGCCAAGTTCAGCTGGACGCAGAAGCTCACACAAACCCTCCGGTTCGTGATGCAAACGGGGACGACGCTCACGCAAGCCTTCTATGTGGACACGGACCGCGACCGCGATCAGCGGTACCAGTTCGCGAACGTGAGGCTCGTCTCGAAACTATTCCCCAAGGTGGATGCGACGGTGTACGTCTCGGCGTCGAAGACCGACTATGTCAGCGTTCGGGCCACCTTCTCGCAGAACAACCGGGCGGAGACGATATACGAACTGCGGCCCGAGTTTGTCTACAAGATCAACAACCGGCTCGAACTCACGCAGAAGTACGGCATCAACATACAGTTCGCAGATTTCGTTTTTCAAGAAAACGAGAATTACCTCGACCGCAACATGTCCTTCTCGAACAGGCTGCGGGCGCGTCTGTCGTCGAACCTGGCCGTGGATTTCTATTACGCCCTCCGGCGTCAGGACAAGGGAAGCTACCTGCGGCCGGAACCCGACGTCGAGCGGATCCTCGAGATCAATCAGAAGGAGAGGAGGGACGAGATGAAGATAAGCTTCCGGTATCAGGTCAACCCCCACATCGTCCTCCTGGGTTCGAACGATTACAGCCAGAGAAAAGACCTCTTGTCGCCGTCGCGCCCGCCGTTCACGGACGGCGGCGTCGAGGTGGGGATTGAAGGCAACTACGACTTCGGCGGGCGGCGGTCGCTCAAGTTCGCGATGAAACGGGTAAAACGCTTCGGCCAGTTCAACGCGCCGGAGCAGGAAGACTACTGGGTGATGGACTCGACGCTCAATTACACGTTCTAGCGTTCGATCTATCTTCCGAAGAAGGGCAGCCCATGAATCTCACACACGCGACGTTACGGACCGGTGGCCGGGTCCTTCTGGTCGCTTTCTTGCTAGCCGCCACCGTCGGGTGCGGGATCTTCGAGCCTCGGGAGGCGAACCCCCCGGGGAGCGAAGGGACTCCGTGGGTGTCACCGACCCTCCCCCAGCAGGTATTTTACAATCTGGAAAGCGGGTTGGAGGACCTCTCGGGGATCAACTACGAAAAGAGCCTCGGGGATGCCTTCACCTTCATCCCCCTGCCGGCGGATGTCGACCGGCTGGGGGCGCCGGCATTTGCCAACTGGACCAAGGCCGTGGAGGTGGAGGTCACGCAGAAAATCCTGGGCGATGCGACGAAAGTGGCCGTGTCGTTCATCAGCCCCCAGCAGATCCGGAACGAGGCGGATTTCGCGGATTTCAGGGCGCCGTACGAGCTGATCGTGACCTACACGAGAGGCGAGATCGACACGTTCAAAGCAGTGGCACAGTTCGACATGCAGCGGCTCGGCCAGGGATGGAGCCTCATCCGCTGGACCGATCAGGAGGGTGTGGAGGGTTTCGCCACATGGGGGTATCTCAGGGGGACGGCGAGGGGCGGCGGTTAGAGTCAGCGCGGTGACTTCAAGACGATCCGGAGGTTTCTAGAGGCAGCTCGCTATCGCAACTGGTTGTTGTAAAACAAGGTAAGCCAAGAGCGTCCTTGACGTTTCGGGCAAAGTGTGCTATATTTATCAGCGCCTGCTCGCAGACGTTCGGGAGAAACCGAAAGGAAGAGCATGAAACGGATCGCCGCGATGATCATGGTGGGAGTCTTTGTCCTGGGGTTCAACTCCTGTATCCTCGACCCCAAGGAGGGAAAGAAGCCCGACGAGCCCACGCAGCCCTACAAGTCGCTCGACGGTGAGAGGGACAACGTCCTTTACAATCTGCAAAAGGCGTACGTCGAACGAAACATCGACCGGTACAGCGAGCTTCTCGACGTAGGGTTCCTCTTTCACTTTGGCCAGGACGATATCGAAGCCGGAGTCATCGACCACAGGCCCTGGGATCGTGTAGAGGAGCTCAACTCCAACAAGAACATGTTCAATCCGAGCTTCAGCAAGCCGGATGTCGATCCGGTGAGCGACATCGACCTCACGCTCACGTATCCTGCGGGCGACGACAAGTGGACGCAGTACACGCCCCAGGATCAGGTGACCTATCCGGGGCA
>CAZYCB010000215.1:0-3007 GCA_964645735.1 uncultured bacterium
CGTGATCAAGAGTTTGTCGCGGCGTGCGGGGCCTGTCGGGACAACGCTCGTCATCGCCGGTGCGGGGTTCGGCCTGTACACTGACTCGCTGACCGTGGACTTCCCCATGCCGTCGGGTGGGGTGTCCCACTACTCTCCCACGAGGGTGAGCGAGCGAACGGTTGTCGTCACCGTGCCCGCGGGAATCGTGAGCGGTTCGGTGAGCGTGACCCGCATCAAGGGTTCTGGACCGAGCGAGTCGTCGAATTCGGCCTACTTCGAGCTCTTGTCCGGGACAGGGGCCGGGAAGCAGCTCCGTCTCGTGTCGCAGGCGAAGCTGCAGTACGCCGACACGGGTGCCGTAGCCGCCGTCGCGATGTCTCCCCTGGGGGATCAGCTTCTTTACGGAACGGAAGACGGAAGAGTCGTCTTCGTAGACACCGATCCGAAGAGTCCCAACTTGAACCAGGAAACGGGGGACGTGAACGTCGGTCTGGCAATGCACGATATCGTGGTCGCACCTGATGGGAAACGCGCGTATGCGAGCGTTCCCGGCGGCGAGACGGTGTACATCGTCGATTGCGACCAGGCGAGTCCCGGTTACCGCACCGTGGTGGACACCGTTTCGTTCGGCGACTTCCCACAGGTACTCGCGCCGCAAGAACTGGCCATAAGTCCGAATGGGGAAATCCTCCTCGTCCACGACTCCGGCAACGGATTGCTTCACTACGTGGACCTCGTACCGGGCAGGCCCACCGAGAATAAAGGCGTATTCACGCTGTCCATCACGAGCGCCAGAGACATGGTGTTCAACCCCTCCGGAACACACGCGTTCCTCGCGCTGGATTCGGAGCACGCCCTCGCAGTGGTGGACGTGGACTCGACGAGCGGGACGTTCTGGACGCGTGTGGTCACGTACGAACTTTCCCCGCCGATCATCGGTCACGTCATGACGCCGCTTTCGCTCTCGTTCTTCCCGAACGGCGAGAGATGCGTCGTGATCGGCGATGATGAGGCCAGTCTCGATCACGTGGAATACCTGCTCGATACGAGCAGCCCTGCCGATATCGGAATGAGGAGCGGGACGATATTCGGGTACGGTCCGGGTGCGCTGGGGCCCGCGCCGGATTGGGAGCGGGTGGACATTTCGCCGCAGGGGGACCGCGGCATGTTCCATCAGAACGGGTCGGGGGTCTTCAGCTTCGAAGTGTCGGATTCGGCGTTCGGCGCCGTGGAGCATATCGGCACGACATTCACCATGCAAAGCTGGATGGATCAGGATTTCTCTATCGACGGCTCGACGCTGTATGCGGTGGGAACCCACGGCGACAGTCTGCAGGTGTACGGCTACGGCCAGGTCGTGCTTGCCGACAGCGTGTTCGTCGTATCCGGAGATGCCCAGACGGGTGTTGTAGGCCAGACGCTTCCGGGCCTTCTCCGCGTCCAGGTGCGAAGCGGGGGTGTCGGAAGAGGAGGCCTCCCCGTGACCTTCGAGATCATCGACGGCGGGGGCGTGTTCCCGGCCGCGAACGCCGTGACGCAGGTCGTTCAGACGAACTCCGGCGGATTCGCCGACGTGACCTGGCAGCTCGGACCGATGATCGGCACCCAGATCGTGAGGGCGACCGTTCTCGGGGCGGCGGGATCTCCGGCGACGCTCATTGCCTGGGGCGTGACGGATCCGAACTCGCTTCCTCTCCAGCTCGTGGATCTGAGTCCGGGCAACGGCTCGGCCGCCGAGGCGGTCACGACGACGATTCTCGCCACGTTCAGCCGGGCCGTGGACCCGGCGACCATCACGCCAGCGTCTTTCTATCTCCACGAGACGTCCGGGTCGACGCCAGTCCCTGGGAAATTCGGGTTCACGGATCAAATGAGAAAGGTGTCCATCGCGACGACAGCGGCACTGGGGTTCAGCACTTCGTACACCCTGGAGGTGACCGGGAGCATCGAGGATACGAATGGAGGTGCGCTCAGCAACCCAGCCGTGGCAACGTTCGCGACGGCCGCCGCGCCGCCCTTGAATCTCGTGTCCGTGAGCCCGCCGGCCGGGACGGTGGACATCACCGTCGTACTCAGCGGTGTGGGCTTCAATTCAACGGCGTCGACGAACGAAGTGTTCTTCAACTCGCAAAAGGCGATCCCGTTCGCAGGGGCTTTCGATTACCTCAAGGTGAATGTGCCCATTGGCGCGGTGGCGGGGATGGTTAAGGTGTACAACGGAGCGGATACGTCGAATGCGTTGTCCTTCAACGTGCTCGTGCCGGCCAACGTGGCTGCGGACGAGGTCGTCGGCTCCGTTACGACGGGGTCCGCCACCAAGTGCATTACGATGAACCCCGACGGCACGATGGCGTACGCGGTGAGTCCCGAGAGCGATGCGATCGTTCCGATCGACATCCAGGCTAAAGCATCGCTCCAGGCGATAACGGTGGGGGACTACCCGATATCGATCGACGTACACCCCGACGGGACGTACGCGTACGTTCCCAACTACAACTCCGGGACTCTGTCGATCATCGGTACGGACAGCGACGTGGCGGCGGAGTATCACAAGGTGGTCGAGACGCTCGTCGTGGGGACTTTCCCCACGGATGTTGTCGTGAGTCCGGATGGAAACTGGGTCTACGTCGTGAACGCGGGGTCCAACTTCTCCAAAAACATCGACGTCATCGACAGCGACAACCAGAGCGCGAACTGCCACACCGTCGTGGCGACCGTCGGTTCGGGACAGCCGTCCAAGGCGGTTACGATCAACCCGGACGGCAGCCGGCTCTACGTGGGCACGAACGACGGGTACGTGGTACTCGACGCGGGCAATCTGAGCTACAGCGTCGTGGCGACGATCAGCTCGGGCACGAGCACCAAGGCGGTCATCATCAATCCGGACGGGTCTTTGCTCTTCGTTCTCACGACGGACGGCGATGTCGTCATATACAACGTCGTTTTGAACAGCGCGGGAGAGAACACCGTTGTCGCCACGGTCTCCTCGGGAACGAGCACGAAGGCGATCACGCTCAATCCCGAC
>CAZYCB010000216.1:0-2057 GCA_964645735.1 uncultured bacterium
ACCAGACCGGACTCTTACGGCCAAGAAATCCCCGGCGCGATGCTCGCCGAGCGAATGCAGGCGACTGGGACGTGTCGCGGCCCTCGATTCTACCAAAGCCACCTCGCCGCGACCAGGGTGCAGTCGCACTGGTCGCGCCGAAATGCGATGATTTTCTGATGGGTGCGGTGTGGGAGAGCGGCAAGTTCAGACCTCCTGACTTCGCGGGAGGTTCTTTCGACGCGGCGGTTCGGTGAATCCCATTGCTGCAATGGGGTTGCGCGGTTGCCCGGCCACGAGCGGTAGTTGTGGCAATGGGAAATAAAAGTGGTACCTTCGACCTCGGAAAGAGTTGCAATCTTTCTGAAGTGAGGACGAAGGTACCATGCCGCAATCATTATTGCCGATGATCCCCGCGGGGGCCAGTCGGGTCAGCGATCTTGTCAGCGTCGTGCGGGAGAATGGCCAGTGGACCTACTTTTGCGGGGTCCAACCGGTGTTTCGCCATCCCGAGGCGGATCGTCGTTCCTTTCGCATGTTCACCGCTCAGTTGGTATGCCGCGGGGTCTGCCGACAGGTGGACATCGTACGCACGTTCGGAGTCTCGAAGAATAGCGTCAAGCGGAGCGGCGCGGACGCCGCGGCCGAGATGGGCACGGCCTGCACGCGTCCCGCCGAACGGGTCTTGGCCGCGCTGGGCATGCTCGACGGCGCCCCAACGCGTTTCGAACCCTGCCGAGATGTTTCCTATGGCGGCGTGCTCTGCGCGCTACCCGGCTTGATTGAGAACGGACTGTTGCGGCATCTCGATCAAGCCTTGCCGACGTTGTCGGGTTACTACACGAGCATACACGTGCTCCTGCTGCTGGCCTATCGGGCAAGGTTCGTGCTGATCTTCGACCGCGAGGGATACAGCCCAGCGTTCTTCAAGGAGATGTGGCAGCAGCATCGCGTCGCCTGCATCACCTATCACAAATACCCGAAGGAACCCTGGCGGGAGGCAGAGTTCGCGGAGACGGAAGTCACTCTGCCGGCCGGCGAACGTGTTTCGCTGAAGTTGGCCGAGCGTGGTTCCTGGATCGGCGGACGTTCGGAGGGCCTCTGGGTGCGAGAGATCCGCAAGCGGACCGAAAGCGGACACCAGACCAGTCTGATCAGTAGTGCCTACCGCGCGTTGGCCCCGCAGAACGCCGCGGCGTTGTTCAGCCGTTGGTCCCAGGAAAACTTCTTCCGCTACATGATGGAACACTTTGCCATTGACCTACTTAGCGAGTACGGCACGGAGGTCATTCCTGGGACCAATCGGCCGGTGGTCAACCCGAAATGGCGGGAGTTGGACCGCCAATCTCGCACGCTGAAGGGAAAACTCGTGCAACGGCAGGCCCGCTTCGCGGCACTTACGCTACATCCGGAGTCGGACAAGAAGGAAGTGTCGGATTGGGAGAAGCGCAAAACGATCTTGGTCGAGGAGATCGAGCAGTTGGAACACGACCTCGACCAGGTAACGCAGCAGTTGAAGGGCGCGCCGAAGCACGTGACTTGGGAGGAATTGTCGGCGGAGCAGAAGTTCTCGCGACTGGCCCCCAGTCGCAAGAGACTGACGGACACCGTGAAAATGCTGGCCTACCGGGCAGAAACCGCCCTGACGGCGATCGTGCGGGAAGAGTTGGCTCGTGAGGACGACGGCCGCGCTCTGTTGCGAGACCTCTTTCGTTCGGAGGCCGATCTCCTGCCTGACACGACGCGGGGGGTGCTGGAGGTGCGTGTCCACGCGATGGCCAACCCACGTTCGAACCGAGCGATTGTCCATCTGCTGGCACAACTCAACGACGCGAGCATCAATTATCCAGGAACGAACCTGAAGCTCATCTACGCCATGGCCGCCCTTCCGCCCTCAATAGGGCCCACCTAATCTTCCCCGGAGGTCAGGAGGTCTGAGGCTATAGCCATTTCCAGCCCGCTACGGCGGGGAAGGGAGTGGGCTATGCACGACGGACAATTCATCGTTGCTCAGTTGATGGATTTCCTTCCGAGACACGAATTCAACAAGTGCGTTCGCCGCTACCGGGGCAACTCGC
>CAZYCB010000217.1:0-2209 GCA_964645735.1 uncultured bacterium
AATCACCGTCGTGCGCTCGTGTTCCGGCACGAAGTTGACAACGACGAGCACACGCGTCCCTCCGAGGTCCACGAGCTGGATTCCCGTCACGCAGCTCTCCTGCACCACCGATCCATACACCACGGCGAAGTGTCTCGACAGCGTGCCGAGAACACGCGAGGCCGCGGCCATGATCGAGTTGATGCCGATCTCTTGTTCCCGAATCTCGTCTCGAAGGCGTTGGACGAACTCGCCGCTCAAGGCCGGCCGTTCCTCGAGGTGGTCGACATACACCCTGTAGCCCTTGTCCGTCGGAATGCGTCCTGCGGACGTGTGAGGCTTCGCCACGTACCCTTCCCGCTCGAGTCCCCCCAGCACGCTTCGAATCGTCGCGGTGCTGAGCGAGAGACCTGCGTCGCGAACCGCCTGGGAGCTCACCGGCACACCGTCGCGAACGTAGAGATCGACGAGAAGCTGAAGTATGTGCAAATCCCTGTCTGGCATCATAGGCTGCACCAAAAAACCATTGTCTAATCTATCGTTAGGTGGCGCCGCTGTCAAGGGTCGCCCCGGGCGCCCCGTCTCGGCGCAAAAGCGTCGCTATCCCGCCAGCCGATGGATGATCTCGTTCAACACGAGAAAACCTCGGTCAGTCGCCCAGATCCGCGTATCGTCCGCGCACACGAGACCGTCCGACACGAGTTCGTCCACGACATCCGTCCTGGATCCGATCAAAGACCGCGAGACGCCGTCCGATGTGCGCAGGCCCAGCATGAGCTTTTCCAGATGCCGTTCGGCGTCACTCCGTGGTTCCGTACAGCGCACGCCGCGAGGAAAATCATCGCTCCGCGCCACATAGACGTCGAGCGACGGCGTGTTGTAGAAACGCGCACCCCCGATGAACGAATGCGCACTTGGACCCAGCCCGAGATACTCCGCACCGCTCCAGTAGACCCGATTGTGAGCGCATTCGAACCCCGGTTTCGCGAAGTTCGAGACCTCGTAGTGGGTGTATCCGAGCGATTTCAGGCGGGCGCACACCTCGAGATACTCGTCGGCCGTCTCTTCCGGATCCACGCGACCGAAGAAATCGCTCTTCGGTTCCGCCATGTCGCCTCCCGGTTCCAGACAGTACACGGAGAGATGCGGAGGCGAAAATGCTTCGATCGCCGAGAGAGTCGCTCGAAGTTCCTCGAGGCTGCCGGCGGGAATACCGAGGAGAAGATCGACGCTGAAATTGCGGAAGTGCTTCGACACGAGCTCGAGCGCACGCTCGTTCACGTCCGGCGGGCATCTCTCGAGTACCTTCTGGGCTCTCGCGCTCATGGACTGGATCCCCACGCTCACACGGTTGAAACCCAGCGCAGCGATGTCGGCGAGCTGCCCTTCGTCGACGTCCTCCGGGTTGACCTCCATGCTTGTCTCGATGGGGGGAGTTCCGAGATACTGCCTGATGCGCTGGAATATCGCCTCGAGGGAATCGCGCCCGAGAACCGACGGCGTCCCGCCGCCGAAATACACCGTGGGGACGAAGAACGGCTCCCCGATCTCGGCCGAAGCGACCTCGTACTCGCGGCCCAGAGCGCGGACGAACGCGCGTTCGGCGTCTTTCTCGACGGTCGAGACGTGATAGAAGGTGCAGTAGGGGCACCGGCGCCTGCAGAAGGGGATGTGGACGTAAAGCGAAACGGTCCGCATGCTCAACGGATGATGTCACCGATACGGGCGAACCGGATGACTTTGTCGCTGGAACTCCACGAGAAATAGATGAACATCGCTTTGCCGAGGATCAGGTCCTTGGGGAGCGGGCCCCAGACACGGCTGTCGGCGCTATTGTCTCGATTGTCCCCCATCATGAAGATATGATCCTTGGGGACAGTGTACGGACCGAACTGCGAACCGTGATAGTACTTCGTGTAGCTCTCCTCCCGGGGCACGCCATCCACGTAGAGCGTTCTGCCTTTGAGCTCGACGGTCTGCCCTTCGACGGCGACGCAGCGTTTGATGTAGTCGGTCTTCTTGTCTCCGGGGTACTTGAAAATGATGACGTCCCCCGGCTTGGGTTCCCGCACGCTCGGAAGCCGCGAGCCGGTGAACGGGAACTTCGGGCCGTAGATGAGCTTGTTCGCGAAGAGGAAATCTCCGACGAGAAGCGTATCCTCCATCGACTCCGACGGAATCTTGAACGCCTGAATGAAGAACGACCTCACGAAGAACGCGAGAATGACCG
>CAZYCB010000218.1:0-2186 GCA_964645735.1 uncultured bacterium
CTTCCACCCGAAGACGAGGAGGAACAGGACGAAGAGCGCGCAGATAGCGTATGCGACAGCGTCAGTCTTGAAACGCAAGCGTGTTCGCCTCCCGCGATCGAGAACCGAATCCCATTATCTCAGGAATGGTCATCACCGTCAATCCGGGGAAGTCTGCTCCCTTGTCGGACGGCTGTTGGACGGACGGCCTCCGTGGTTGTATACTGGCTTGGTTCGTTCGTGACCCCGACAGAAAGAGCGGCACCATGAAAAAACGTGAAAAGACAAAGAAACGAGCCGCGTCCCCGGCCCCCCGGGGAGGCGCTGAACCCTTCGTTCGTAATCCGCTCCAACGCGACTTCAAGCGCACCGTCCGCCGCGACATCGACGACATCTACGCCTTTTACGTGGACGAGGACCGGCGGACGCGCCTCGCGGGGATGAATCGGATCAAGCGCTTCTTCGTCCTCGCGTGGTGGCTGCTGAAAAGCCTCCTCCTCAAGCTCACTCCCGTCCGCCGAACCCTTCTCTTGGTGAGCGTGATTTGCTTGTACGTGGGGGAGGTCTCCTTCTCGCGAGGGGGCGCCCAAGTCAGCTTCAATTTCTACGTTCCGAGCATTCTCATTCTTCTGTGGATCGTGATGCTCGAGCTCAAGGACAAACTGCTGGTCCGCGAGGAGATGGAAATCGGACGCGCCGTTCAGCTGTCGCTTCTCCCGCAGACGAACCCCACGGCCGCCGGATGGGACATCTGGCTTATGAGCCGGCCGGCGAACGATGTCGGCGGAGATCTGGCGGACTTTCTCGTGATGGACGGACGCCGCGTGGGCATGTCGCTCGGCGACGTCGCCGGAAAAGGGTTGGGCGCGGCGATGCTGATGGCGAAGCTGCAGGCGACTCTGCGGGCGATAGCGCCGGACTGCTATTCGCTCGCCGAACTGGGAGCCCGAATCAACCGGATCTTCCACAGGGACTGCGGCCCCACCCGCTTTGCCACCCTCGTATACGCGGAGCTTGTGGAAGAATCCCCGACCCTCAGGATTCTCAACGCCGGACACCCGCCCCCGGTTGCCGTCCGATCGGCGGGGGTCGACGTGATGCCCGCTGTCGCGCTTCCCATCGGCATGATGCCCGATTCCGTCTACGTCGAGCAGCGCCTCGAACTCGAAAGAGGCGCGTTCGTGCTGCTCTATTCGGACGGGCTCACCGAGGCACGGAACAGCGACGGAGCCTTTTTCGGAGAAGAGCGGCTCTTCGACATGCTGCCCGGGCTGGGAGGCCTGCCGGCGGCGGCGGTCGGCGAACGCATCGTTGAAGAGGTCGAACGCTTCATCGGCGAAGAGAAAGCGAGCGACGATCTGTCGATGATCGTACTGCGACGGACCTGACCGATCGGTTCGAGCGGCATCGGGCGCTGCGCTCGCGCGCCGCGTCCGACCCGCGTCGTTTCGGTGGAGCGGAATATACACTTCTTGTCTGAAAGCCTGATGGAATCGCCCGACAACGACACGGAGGTATTATGAGGTTGAGACGCACATTCCTGCTCGTCTGCTTGTTCCTTGTCATCAACGCGTGTGTCGCCTTTCACGACCGGGCTCCCGAGAGACTCACGATCCTCTTCTTCAACGATCTCCACGGCCATCTCGAACCGTTTGCCGTCAAGGACGGCGACGCGTCGGTTGAGGTCGGGGGCATCGCGAGAATCGCGACGCTCGTCGGGCAGATTCGCGAAGAGAACGAGCGAGCGGGCGCAGAGACGCTGGTTTTCGTCGCGGGAGACATTCTCCAGGGTACGCCGATGTCGACGGTATTCATGGGCGAGCCCGACGTTCTCGCCCTGAACGCCATTGGCGTGAACGCGATGACTGTGGGGAACCACGAGTTCGATTTCGGCATGGAGAACCTTCTCGCGCTCGAGAAGCGGGCGAAGTTTCCGTTTTTGAGCTCGAACATCGTGTGGAAGGGGAGCGGCGATCTGGTGTTCGCGCCCACGGCGGCCTTTCGGCTGTCCGACGGCACGACGCTCACGGTGATCGGCGCCACGACGCGCGAACTCCTCACCACGACGAAGCCGTCCAACGTCGACAGCATAAGTGTGCTCAACTCCGTGAACACGGTCGAAGAGTACTACGCACCGGCGAGGACGAAAGGGCCGGTCATCCTCCTCTCCCACAGCCGCGCGGCCACGGATTCGCTGATCGCGGCGG
>CAZYCB010000219.1:0-3556 GCA_964645735.1 uncultured bacterium
GCGGCGGCCCCCAGGATGAGTACGGTGAGCCCCTCGACGACGAATATGAAAGCGACCGAACCCATGTGGACGAGAGACAGCCGCCGCGCGAGGCCGCGCCGATCGAGATCCGGGGGGAATTCGAGAGAACCCAGAAAACGGTTGTGAACCGCGAAGAAGGGCGCGGTGAGTCTCGCCCCCAGCTCACCGGCGATCAAACCGAGAAAAACCGACATCGCGCATGCGACCGCCGGATCCGCGCCGGCCGAGTGACGCGCGAGAAGCGCCGCGGTCCCGGAGCCGACGACACCCGCGGTCACCGCGTCGGTCGGTCTACCCCCCCGCATCGGGAGGATCGAAAGGTAGATGAGCTCGATGGGAAGTCCCACGACGAGCGCGGCATCGATTTCGCCGAAGAGAGCGCCGACGAGAAGCGACGCGAAAACGGGATGAGCGAGCAGCCCCTGCCAGCCGGCCCGATGATCCACTGCGAGGACCCCGCCCACGAGCGCCAATGCGACGAACCACACCATCGCGGAGACTCCGTTGGGACGTGCAAGAAAGCGGACGGCGATGTGACAAAAAGAGCGCCCGTATTCTACGAGCAGAGCCCGTTGGGGGTCTATCTAAATCCCGCCGGACGGAGGCGCCCCGCCGTGAACGAGAAGAGGATGGAGATCGACGGCCGGGTTGCCCGGGATGTCCCGGGCGATGAGCCGAACTCCTTGTTCGGCGAGGCTCTTGAGCGCGGCCCGGTCCTCTTCCGAGAGGTAGACGTACGGAAGGATTTCGCTCGTTCCCTCCCGGTAGTGCAGCCCGCCCACGTTGACTTCCTCGAACCGGGCGCCCGACCGAACGGCGTTGTGGAGATCGGCCACCGATTCGAAGAGCAGTATCACGGATTGTCCTTCCGACGCGGCGCTGTCCAGACGGCCGACGGCGGAGAACGATACGGCGACGTGAGGAGGCACGCCCGCCGCGTACAGCCTTCGCTCCCATTCGTTCGCGGCGATACGGTCGTTCGCCACGACGATCCGGTCGGCCTTGAGAACGCGCGCCCAGCCGAGAACCACCTGGCCGTGTATCAAACGGTCGTCTATGCGGACGAGAGAAACCGGCATCAGACCCTTTCCGGATCGACGAGATGGATGCTGCCCACTCCGCGGTCGAGGATCTCGTCCGGGAGCCGATCGAAGGAAACGGAATCGCGTTTGTTGAGAAAGGCGAGGAGCATAGGCAGGTTCACTCCGGTCACGACGGAAATGTCGGCGCGCTCGAGCTTGAGCCTCGTGCACGCGTGGCAGCAGCTGCCCCCGACGAAGTCGACGAACACGACGCATTGTCCGCCGCCGAGCGACTCGACGATGGCGTCGATTTCATCGTGGAGCGCGCCGGGGCTCTTGCCCTCGTTCGACACCGCGTAACAGTCGGCGAATTCGCCGTAGACCCGTTTCGCCGTTTCGACGAGTTCCTCGCCGAGTCTCCCGTGGGTTACGATGATCCCCGCTACCATGGCAGTAGTCGTTCGCACGCGCCTCTCTATTCGGTGTCGTACCGGAGGTAGTGACGTGTCCGGCGATCGCTCTCCATGCGGTCGATGAGAAGCTGGTTGAAGCGGTCCGCCGGCCTGTACCCGTAGACCTTGAACATGTGATTCATCGCGATGACTTCCGAGATCACCGTGATGTTCTTGCCGGGGAAAAGCGGCACGTCCACCTGCGGTATGCTGACGCCGAGTATCTCGGTCTGTCTCTCCTCGAAGCCCTCGCGTTCCCAGTCCTTCTTCGCGTCCCACTCCACGAGGTTCACCACGACCTCGAGCCTTTTCTGGACGCGAATCGCCCGGATTCCAAACTTCGCCTGAATGTCGATTATTCCTATGCCGCGGATTTCCATGAAGTGCTGAAGATGCTCGTGGCCGCGGCCGAGGATGATATCCGCCGCCTTCCGCGTGACGACGACGCTGTCGTCCGCGACGAGACGGTGTCCCCTCTCCACCAGGTCGAGCGCGATTTCGCTCTTGCCGATCCCGCTCTTGCCGGTGAAGAGAAGCCCGACGCCGTAGACGTCGACCATCGTGCCGTGCACCGTCTCCGTCGGCGCGAAGTAATCGTCGAGATATTTGGTGAGCTCGTGGATGAACGGCGTCGTCGCCATCGTCGTTCTCAGAAGGGGCACTCCGTGATCGTTGCACGCGGCGACGAGTTCTTCCGGGGCGGCGAGGCCCCTCGTTATGACGACGCACACGAGGGGGACGGTGAAGAGATTCCCGATGTCGCGCTTGCGCTCGTCGGGCGTTCTCTCTTTCAAGAACAGGATCTCGCTCTCCCCGAGAATCTGGATCCGTTCGTTCAGAAAGCTCTTCATGAAGCCGGTGAGCGCCAGACCGGGGCGTTGAATGTCCGTGACCGTGATCGGCAACGGCCCCTCGATATGGTCGTTGAGATGCTCGAGCGCCAGCGCTCCCGAGTTCACCTCGAAGAACTCTTTGACCGAGAGGACCTTCTTCCTCATCTCACGCCTCGATCAAACCCAGCGTCCCGTCTTCGCGCTTGAACAGCACCGTGATCCGCCTCGACTTTCGGTCGGAGAACACGGCGAATTCCTTCCCGTTGGCTTTGAGCTTCGCCACGGCCTCACCGACAGAAAGAACGGGGAACTCGATCGGGTCGATCGCGACGATCTCGTTCTCGCGCGGCGGCGGGGCCGCCTGCTCCTCGTCCTCCGCCGGGGCCGGCGCAGGCATAGGGGCGAGCTTCGGCATCTTCTTGCTGGACCGTTTTTCCTTGTACTTTCGAATCTGAACCTCGAGCTTCTCCACGACGCGGTCCACCGACGCGTACATATCCTCCGAGACTTCCCGCCCGTTGAAGTCCTTTCCGTTGACGTGGATGGTCACTTCCACGGCGTGCCTGTATTTTTCCAATTCGAAAATGATGTGCGCGTTCTCGAGATTGTCGAAATACTTCGTCAGCTGTTCTACTTTGGTTTCGGCGTATTCTTTGAGGGCTGGAGTCAACTGGTAGTGCCTAGCGGTGGTCGTAACGTTCATATCTCACCTCGCTTGAGCAAGTTGCAAAAAAACGGAGCCCGCCAACCGTGAATCCCCGTCGGGTGCGCACCGTGTCGGGGCCGGGAAACAGAAAATCGGGGTATGAGCTCGCGTCTGAAAGGACTGTTCGGAGAGTGACCGATCCCGTTATCAAATAGCGACGTATAAACACTTTTGCCTGCGCGATCGCCCTTCATGAAATGCGAATCAGGAGGCTCTTTTCCTTCTTCCCTCACAATTATAGCGAATGGTCTTACCACCGCCAAGCCCTTTGACCCACCCATCGATCAGTACTGCCTACGCATTCTCGCGGGGAGGAGACTGAGCTGCTCCCTGTATTTGGCCACGGTGCGCCGCGCGATGTTCAGCCCGTCCTTCCTGAGTATGTCGGCTATCTTTTGATCGCTCAGAGGGTTGCGGGATTCTTCGTGCTCGATGATCCTTCGGATCTTGTCTTTCGCGCTTTTCGCCGAGATCTCGCTGCCGTCCTGCGTGCCGAGACTGCTCGAGAAGAAGAACTTGAGT
>CAZYCB010000220.1:0-2147 GCA_964645735.1 uncultured bacterium
CCCGACATCGAGAGCGACGCCAATGGTCACAGTCCCAACCCCTTTCGAAGCGAGTCGAAGATCCCTCGGCCTGGCCCAGGTTTGTACATGTCCCCTCGGGCGGCACCGTCCCGGCGGCGCCCCCACTGTCCACCGACGTGCCGGGGCACCTGATGCAGCCATGCCGCGCGTTCGGGGTGGGGCATGAGAGCGAGCACATTGCCGGCGGGGTTGGTGACGCCGGCTATCGCGCGAAACGACCCGTTCGGGTTGTCGGGGAAACTCTCGGCTGTCTTTCCGTCGATCGACGCGTAGAGGAGCGCCACCCCTTGTCCCGCGTCGAGGCGGCTGGATACGCCCGCCGCGGAGGCGACGAAGCGCCCTTCGGCGTGCGCCAGCGGCATCGGGAGCGTTCCCGCGTCACCGTCGGCCTCGCCGAGGTGTTCCGTGAAAATGCAGGGAGCAGGCCCCTTCTTCACGCGCACCCAGGTGCAGTAGTAGCCGCTCCGGTCGGGCATGCGGTTCGGCGCGAGCGCGATCTCGATCGCCCCCGGCCGGAAACCCGGCACAGCCCCGGCCTCGACAAGAATCTGGGCGCCGTTGCAGATCCCGAGAACCGGCACGCCCTGCGAGGCGGCATCGAAGACGGCGTCCATGATCCGATCCTTGGCCGCCACGACACCCGCTCGTATTCGGTCCTGGTACGAGAACCCGCCCGGGAGAACGATCGCCGCGGCATCTCTCAATCCATCCGCGGGGGCGTTCCATCGGATGATGCGCGCCGAGAGACCGGCCGAACCGAGGGCCCGAGCGGTTTCGTACTCGCAGTTCACGCCGGGAAACTGTATGACAATCACGTCGCGTTTCATCGGTGTCCTCTACGCGAAGAGCGCGTTGCACTTCCCCCTGTTTCGCCTGGCCCTCTCCGCTTCGGCGAGCGTCAGTTCCAACCGCCCGTTCTGCCAGCGGACGATCATCGCCCCCTCGCCGGTCGTCTCGCCGAGCGATACCCACGGAGCCCCGTGCGAAGCGATGAGCTTCTCGAAGGCCGGCCACCGATCGGGACTCACTTCGACGACGACGCCGCCGAACTCGCTGAACAGATATTTGTCGATCTGCGACTTACCGGAGAGCGTTTCGGTCAAATCGATCTCGCAGCCGACGGCGAACGGAAGGCTCCCCGCCATCATCTCGGAGAGCGTCACGAGAAGTCCGCCGTGACTGATATCGTGCGCGGCGAGGATCTGGCGGCCGTCGACGCCATCGACGAGCACGCGTACGATCGCCGTCTCGCGGACGAAATTCGGAGCGGGAACCTGCAGCGACGCGTCCGGCGCGAAGAGCGCCGCGTACTCGCTCCCTCCGAGCCGGTCGTGAAGCTCTCCAAGAAGCACGAGCTTCGATCCGGGCCGCTTGAAACCCATGCCCGCGCAGGCGCTCACATCGTTCACGCGGCCCGCAGCCGCGACGATGGGCGTGGGCGCGATGGGCTTACCTTTCTCGCTCTGGTTGTAGAACGAGACGTTGCCCGAGATGACGGGAATACCGTACCCACCGTCTCCCGCAACCTTGAGTCCGTTGCACGCATCGCCAATTCCGCGAACTCCCTCGGAGAATTCCCAGAACACTTCCGGCTGCTCGGGGTCGCCGTAGTTGAGACAATCGGTGATGGCCAGCACGCGGCCGCCCACGCACGCGATGTTCCGCACCGCCTCGCAGACCGACCACGCGCCGCCCAGGTACGGGTCCGCCGCTCCGAGCGCGGAGCTTCCCCCGATACCCGCGGCGACACCCACCGTGTCGCCCAGGATGGCGACGCCCACACCCGCGTCCGCTTCGCCCGGTCTCAGCACGGCCCTCCCTTGGACTTCGCAGTCGTAGTGCTGGAAGAGGATCGACTTGTCCGCGATGTTGTACGACGACAGGAGCGCCAGAAGGGCGTCGCGTCCTGACGGCGCACCGGAGAGCGCCTCGGCGTCGGCAGTGACGGCCCGGCTTCGCGGCTTCGATTCGCGGTCGTACGAGATCCCCGTCGTGATGACGTCGACGTGCGCGTCGCAGACAACGACGCCCCGGTGCTTGAGCTTGAAACGCTCGTCGGAAGTGACGTGACCGATGACGTACGCCCCCGCTTCGGAGTAGATGTGGGGGAGATCGAAATCCTCGTT
>CAZYCB010000221.1:0-8866 GCA_964645735.1 uncultured bacterium
GACTACGTGTCGCTTTCGTCCAGGACCCGTGTCGCCGACTACTGCGAGAAGAAGTTGGGAATGGTGGGAGCGACGGGCGAGAACCTCCTCGTCGTTGCGGTGAACGGCGAAGAAAACGGCTTTGCCGCCCCCATCGCGCTCACGAAAAAGCAGGGGGCGATGCCATCCGCGTATCGTTACACGTACCGGCAAACTGACGAGAACCCAGGACAATGACCACAGACAAAAAGAACCAGCGGCTCACCATCATCGGCGCGGCTCTTGCGCTCGTAACACTGAGTCTCTGGGGTCGGCTCGTCCAGGTGCAGGTATTCCAGCACGACTACTACACCGCCCTCGGCAAGAAACAGACCGAGGTCAAACGGGAAGTCCCCCCCGTCAGGGGATGCATTTTCGACCGGAATGGAAGGCCCCTCGCGCTGAGCGTCCATTCGTGCTCCGTCGCCATCCAGCCCAAGTACGTCAAGAACAGGGAAAAAGTCGCCGCAGCCCTCTCGAAATACCTCTCCGTCTCGAAGAAAACCGTTCGCGACAAATTTCGATCGGATAGCCCCTTCATCTGGGTGAAGAGACGCTGTCCGCTGTCGAAGGATGCCCAGGCGAAGCTCAAGGCGATCCCCGGAATCGTCGTGCAGCTCGAGGCGGACCGGGTGTACCCGCACGGCAAGACGGCGGCCAAGATCGTGGGATGGGTCGGTGTCGACAACAAGGGGATGGCCGGGATCGAGGCGGCGATGAATCACGAGCTGAAGGGGACACCGGGTTGGGAAGTCGTCCAACGGGACGGCGAATACTGTTCGCGCGGATACCAAACCTACGCGCAGCAGCAGCCGATCAACGGCAAGCACGTGTTTCTCACCATCGACGCGAAGCTCCAGGAGATCGCGGAAATGGAGCTCGACAGGGCGGTGGAGGCGGCGGGAGCGCGGGGCGGCGTCATACTTCTCACGCACTGCAAGACGGGCGAGATCCTCGCCATGGCCGAGTCCCCGTCACCCAAATCGCGCGAGTCGGGCTCGCGTGCCGATTCTCTGTGGACGGTGCGTTCGGTGTCGCACGTGTACGAACCGGGATCCACGTTCAAGCTCGTCACGGCCGCGGCGCTTCTCGAGACGGGAAAGGTCCGCTCGTCGGAAGTGTTCGACGCCGAGGGGGGCGAGGCGGACATGGACGTGGCCGTCATCCACGACGCTCATCCGTACAACGTCCTCACTTTCAAGGAAGGTTTCGTCGAGTCGAGCAACATCGTGATGGCCAAGGCGGCACTGCGGCTCCAGCGCGAGGAGTTTACCGACGCGATCCGTCTGTTCGGTTTCGGAACGCCGACCGGTATCGAACTCAACGGCGAATCGGCGGGTCAGATACCGCGGAAATGGTCGAAGAGAACGCAGATCACGCTCGCCTTCGGCCAGGAAATAGCGGTGACGCCCCTCCAGCTGGCGAACGCGTTCGCGGCCGTCGCCAACGACGGCGTCCTGGTAATGCCGAGGCTCGTGCGCGCGGTCGAGGACGAGACGAGCGGGGCGGAGGAGAAGACGAAACCGGTTGATCTCAGAACGGTCGTTTCGGAAGGGACGGCTCGTCAGCTCCAGGAATTTCTCAGGGAAGTCGTCGCGGAAGGGACCGGCACCACGGCGGCTCTCGAATTCCTCGAGGTGTCCGGCAAAACGGGGACGGGTCAGAAGTCGTCGCCGAGGGGAGGATACCGGCCCGGAAAGTTCGTGGCGAGCTTTGCCGGTTTCGCTCCGGCCTCCGACCCGAAGGTGGTCTGTCTCGTTCTCATCGATGAACCGAACTACGAAAACCGGTTCGGAGCGGTGTCGGCGGCCCCGGCGTTCGCGAAGATCATGGAGGCGATCGCAAGTTCATCCAACATTTTCGACGACGTGCTGCGCACCCCGGCGGAAGACGACGAGGTGGCCAGACAGAGGTTCGTGGCGCCCAATTTTCTGCGCATGAGCCGTGACAAGGCGATGGAACGCGCGAGGATGTACGACCTGAATCTCCTGTGCAAAGGCGAAGGGGGAGAGGTCATCGCGCAGGATCCGGACCCCGGGGCGGCGATGGACAGAGACGAGGTCTTGCGCGTGTACCTCAGCGGGAGTTCGGGGGGCGAGGAGGGTAAGGAGGGTAAGGAGACGCCGGATCTCAAGGGACTCGCCGTGCGTGCGGCCAGGCGGTGCGCGGCCGAGGCGGGATTCAAGTGCGAGGTCGTGGGAAGCGGGCTCGTCGTGTCGCAGTGGCCGGGCCCCGGCGTGGTGTCGCGGCAGGGAGTGATCCGGATCCAGTGCGAGAACGCGGCAGCCCAGAGCCAGACGAGCAAACAGAAGGCCGGTTGAACGGGGACGCCGGACGCGGGGGAAACGCGAAGGATCGCCATGGAAAGAGAAGTACAGCTTTCTCGCCTGGTAGGAATTCTCAAGAACGCGACTGTCCACAACATGCGCGACGTCGCGATCACCAGAGTTACGAACGATTCACGGCTGGCAGAGCAGGGGGCCCTTTTTGTCGCTACAAAGGGCATCCGGACGGACGGGCACAGCTTCATCGGCGCCGCGTTGAAGATGGGCGCCGAAGCGATCGTGACCGAGGGGCGTGTGCCCGTCCGTGACGCCACGCATATCGTCGTCGAAGATTCGACGAAGGCGCTCGCGGAACTGGCGTCCGAGTTCTACGGAAATCCGTCCCGCGACCTGCAGCTCTTCGGAGTCACAGGAACCAATGGAAAGACGTCGACCGCGCACCTCTTGAGGTCGATCTGCGAGGTGTCCTCGTGGGGCCAGGTCGGTGTGGTGGGGACGATCGGCCACGGCGTCGGGAACGAATTCGAGGCGAGCGCCCACACGACGCCCGAACCCGTCACCCTCCACCGTCTGTTCGCCGATATGAAGGCGAAAGGCTGCGCCGGGGTGGTCATGGAAGTCAGTTCCCATGCGATAAGGCAGCAACGCGTATGGGGAGTCGATTTCGAGATGGGGATGCTCACAAATATCACCCGTGACCACCTCGACTTTCATCCGACGTTCGAGGATTACGTGAGCGCCAAGAGGGAGTTCTGCTACTCGCTCGTGTCCAAAGACAGAAAGAAGAAGGACGGCGTTCTCGTCTACTCGCAGGACAACGATCACGCGAGAGAAATCGGAGAGGGTTTCACGGGCCGCAAGATCGTGACGAGCACCGAGGAGGCGGCGGATGTGTGCGCGACGGACGTGCACGCGACGCTCCAATCGACACGGTTCGTCTTGCGCGTCAAGGGAGAGAAGCCCGTAGAAGTGAACCTCAAGCTCTTGGGCTCGTTCAGCGTGGCGAACGCGGTCCTCGCGGCGGGGGGAGCCCACGTTCTCGGGATCGAGGCCGAAGGTATCAAAGCGGGTCTCGAAGCGATCGATCGGGTCCCAGGCCGTTTCGAGGCCATCGGCGGGGGCTCCCGCCCGCTCGTGATCGTGGATTACTCGCACACGCCGGACAGTCTCGAAAGAACGCTGCTCTTCTGTCGAGTTCTCCAGCCGAAGCGCCTCATCGCCGTTTTCGGCTGCGGGGGAGACAGGGATCGCGGGAAACGGCCGCTCATGGGCGAGATCGCACAGAGGATCTCGCACATCTGTTACGTGACGAGCGACAACCCTCGTTCGGAGGACCCGCTGAAGATCGTCGACGACGTCCTCTCGGGGATGGACCGCAAGCGGTTGGGGCTGTTCATCGAGATCGACAGGCGGGAAGCGATACGAGCGGCGGTTCGCGCGGCGCGAGTCGGAGACATCGTCGCGGTTTGCGGCAAGGGGCACGAGGACTACCAGATCGTAGGAACGACGAGATACCACTTTGACGACCGTGAGGAAGCACAGAAGGCGCTGGTCGAATGGCGAGCAAGTTGATGGAGAGGACCCTTTCGTGGGTCCGGACAGTCCTGGATTCCGGAGGCCGTCTCGTCGAGTCGGAGCTGGCTGGGCGCGGCGATGAACCGTGGTTCGGGGCGAGCATCGACAGCCGAGCGGAGTGCACGAACCGGATCTTCTTCGCCCTGAAGGGCGAGATGACCGATGGGCACCGGTTCATCGAAGAGGCGTGCGACCACGGGGCGTCGGCCGTCGTTCTCGAGGACGAGAGGGCTGCGGCCGCCCTCTCGCGGGCGAAGGTCCCTTTCTTCCGTGTCCGCCGGAGCCTCGAGGCGCTTCAGGAACTCTCCCGCGCGTACCGGGACACGCTCGACATACGCGTCGTCGCGGTGACGGGAAGCATGGGAAAGACGACGACGAAGGAATACATCCGCGCGATTCTCAAGAAGAAGTACCGCGTGCATTACAACGCGGGAAATCTCAACAACCATATCGGAGTGCCGCTCACGCTTCTCGAAACGGATCCGGACAACGAATATCTCGTGTGCGAAGTCGGCGCCAATCACGCCGGTGAGATCGAGTTTCTGAGCGGGCTCGTCAGACCCGACATCGGTGTCGTCACCAACGTCGGCGACGCGCACATCGGGCATTTCGGCGGCCGCGACAAGATCGCCGAGGCGAAGTCCGAGATCTTCATCGGAATAGACGCCGAGGGCTACGCCGTGCTCCCCGCGGACGACGCGTTCATCGGAACCCTCCGTGACAAGGCAGCGTGCCGCGTCGTGACGTTCGGCCGTTCGGAATCGTGCACGTACGTCGTGTCGGACGTGAGAGAAGGGGCCGACCGCATCGCCTTCGCCGTCAACGGCGAGCCGTTGGAGATAAAAGGCATCGGCGCGTACAACGCGCTCAACGCCGGCGCGGCATATGCCGTCGGCGAGCTCTGCGGCGTAGAGGCCGACCGGATCCGCAGCGCCCTCGCAGAAGAAGAACCGATCGCCGGGAGGGCGAAGGTCTATCGGGGGCAAGGGGTCGTCCTCGTCGACGACTCGTACAACGCGAATCCGACGAGCATGCGCGCCGCGGTCGACAGCCTCTGCCGCGTGGAAGCGTCGAGAAGGATCGCCGTTCTGGGCGACATGGCGGAACTCGGGACGTTCTCCGACGCGGCGCATCGGGAACTCGGTGCGTACCTGGCCGAGGCGGCGGTCGACATCGTGTGCTGGTACGGGGAGAACGGGGAGAGAGTCGAGGAGGGGTTCTCGCAGTCGAAAGCGCCCGGTGAGAAATACTCGAACCGGAAGACCCCCAGCCGCCGTCTGGGTAAGGCATTCCAATCGTACCGGAGCATCGACAAACTCGTCGGGGATCTCCAGCCGCAGATCCGCTCCGGTGACGCCGTTCTGGTCAAAGCGTCGAGAGCCTGTCATCTCGACCGCGTGGTGGACAGACTTCTCGAAACGATTCTCGAGAAGGACGGAGACTGATGCTCTACCAGCTTCTATACCCGCTGCACGCGTACTTCTCCTTCCTGAACGTGTTCAAATACATCACGTTCAGATCGGCGTACGCCACGGTGACGGCGCTCCTGATCTGTTTTCTTCTCGGGCCGTGGTTCATCCGCAAGCTTCGCAAGCACGCGATTATCCAGCCGATCCGCGACGACGGCCCCGAGACGCACCAGGGCAAGAAAGGAACGCCCACCATGGGCGGCCTTCTCATCCTGGCGGCTATTTTCATACCGGCGCTCTTGTGGTGCGACCTCGGCGACAGGTTCGTGCAGATCGCGCTGCTGACGACTCTGTGGATGGGGCTGATCGGATTCATCGACGATTACCTCAGGGTCGTCAAGAAGAGGCGCAAAGGTCTCATCGGGCGGTACAAGATGGCGGGCCAGGTCACCTACGGACTCGCGCTCGGTGTGTACCTCTACTTCAATCCGATCCAGCCGGACGTGGCCACGCTGACGAGCATCCCCTTTTTCAAGGGGCTCTTCATCAACTTCGGGTGGTTCTACGTCGCTCTCGTGATGCTCGTCATCGCGGGGGCGAGCAACGCCGTCAACCTCACGGACGGCATCGACGGCCTGGCGATCGGGCTCTGCGCGTTCTGCTTTCTCGCGTTCGCCGGGCTCGCGTACTTGAGCGGTCACAAGGCGTTCTCGGATTACCTGAACATCCTCTACCTCGAGGGAAGCGGGGAACTTGCCGTGTACTGCATGGCCGTCGTCGGGGCGGCCCTGGGGTTCCTCTGGTTCAACGCTCATCCGGCGCAGGTGTTCATGGGCGACACGGGATCACTCTCTCTCGGGGGGGCGCTGGGCGTCGTGGCGATCCTCCTCAAGAGGGAGCTCCTTCTCGTCATCATCGGGGGGCTTTTCGTCGCCGAGGCCCTGAGCGTGATCATTCAGGTCGTGTCGTTCAAATTGAGGAAGAAGCGAGTCTTCCGAATGGCGCCGCTCCACCACCATTTCGAGCTGGGCGGGCTGTCGGAGCCAAAGATCGTCGTCCGTTTCTGGATTATCGCGTCGCTCTTGACGCTTCTCAGTCTGAGTACACTCAAACTCCAGTAAGCCGTGGAACTTTCCAAGGACATGAGATTTCTCGTGGTGGGGTTGGGCAAAAGCGGGAAAGCGGTGGCCCGCTTGCTCTGCCTCAACGGGTACGCCGTGGCGGTGACCGACGACGATCCGGCGGTCGCCTCGTCGGCGCTTGCCGGACCGGAATTCGAGGGGCTCGCGAATCGCGTCGAGGCGGTCCCCGTGGAAGCCGCGCTTCGTTCTCTCGATGGGTTCGACGCCCTCGTCGTGAGTCCGGGCGTCCCCATGGCCCACCCGCTTATACGCTCCTCGCGGGATAGGGGCATAACGGTCACGGGAGAGATCGAAGTGGCCTTCGCGTACTGCGGATCGCCGATCGTCGGGGTGACGGGCACCAACGGCAAGTCTACCGTCGTCAACGTTCTCGGGAGGATCTTCGAGGCCGCGGGCAAGAGGGTCGTCGTCGCCGGCAACATCGGGACTCCTTTCGCCTCGGTGGTCGAGTCGGGGGAAGCGTACGACGTGGTTGTTCTCGAGATCAGCAGCTTCCAACTCGACACGATCATCGATTTCAGGGCGGACGTCGCCGTGCTCCTCAACGTCACCGCGGATCATCTCGACCGCTACGAGGATTCGTTCGAACTCTACACCGAATCGAAGGCGAGGATCCTCAACCGGGCCCGGCCGGATGGCGCGTTCGTGTTCAACGCGGACGATGCGGCGTGCGTGCGCATCGCCGAGCGCTTCTCCGGCGACAAGATCCCGTTCAGTTCGTCGAGGGTTCTGGACGAGGGCGTTTCCTTCGAGCGCGGCGAAATTGTGATGCGCCGTGGCGGAACGGTGACGCCGGTCGTCAAGAGGGAAGGTTTTCCGCCCATAGGCGTCCACAACCTGGAGAACGCGATGGCCGCCGTGGCCGCGGTCACACCCTTCCATATCCCTCTCGATTCTATCCGCAGGGCCTTGCGGGAGTACACGGCGCTGCCCCACCGGATGGAGATCGTCCGGCAGGTTCGCGGCGTCACGTACATCGACGACTCGAAAGCGACAAACGTCGACGCCACGGTCAAAAGCCTCCGGAGCGTGGATGGAAAAGTCGTGCTCATCCTCGGAGGAAGCGACAAGAACCTCGACTTCCATCCGCTCCTCGATCATCTCGACCGGGTCAAGGAGGCGATCCTCATCGGACAGACGCGCGAGAAGATCCGTTCCGTTCTTGCCGGACACTGCGAGATCTCGGTTGCCCGAACGCTCGAAGAGGCGGTGTCGAGGGCATCGGCCGTTGCCTCGCCGGGAGAAACCGTTCTGCTCGCCCCGGCGTGTGCGAGCTTCGACATGTTCAAGAGTTACGCGCACCGCGGCGAAGTATTCCGCCGGGCGGTGCAGGCGCTTTAGGGGAGGATCATGCGAAAGATTGCGACGCCAAAGCTCGAATGTGACAGGCGGATACTTCTCATCGTGGTCGCGCTCACCGCCGTGGGCGCGAGCGTCGTCGGTTCCTCCAGCTCCTTCTTCTCGGCGGCCGAGTTCTCCGATCCGTACTTTCTGCTCAAGAAACATCTTGTGCGGATCGTCGTCGCGTTTCTCTTCCTGGTGATCGCGATGCGCATCGACTACCGCCTGTACAGGCGGATCGCTCCGGCCATTCTGGCCGTGGCGGTCGTGACGCTCATCGGGCTCTTCGTTTTCGGAAAGGTGATTCGCGGCGCCCAATCCTCGTATGCGATCGGATCCCTGGGCATGAACGTCCAGCCCTCCGAAGCGGCCCGTCTCGCGCTCGTGCTCTTTCTCGCCTGGTGGCTGGCGCGAAAAGGGAGCGAGATCGAGGATCTCGTCCACGGATACCTGCCCGCGGTTGCGGCGATGATGGTCGTGGTCGGCCTGGTGGCCGCGGAGGGCGATAACGGCACCGCGCTGGCGACGACGATGATCGCGTTCGTCGTTCTCTATCTCGGGGGAGCGAAGCTCACGCACCTGGGCGCCACGGCGGGGGCGCTCGCCCTCGCGGCGATCGTGCGCATCCTCACCACTCCGTACGTCCGCGACAGAATCATGGCGTACTTCCACAAGGGAGAGCACCTCGCCGACATGAACTGGCAGGTGTATCAGTCGTTGATCAGCCTGGGGTCGGGCGGGTTTTTCGGGATCGGCATCGGGGGCAGCCGCCAGAAGTTCGACTGGCTTCCCGATTCGCACACCGATTTCGTCTTTTCGATACTCGGCGAGGAAACGGGACTCGTCGGAACGCTCGCGGTGAGCCTCCTCTTCCTGCTCCTCGCGGCGCGGGCCCTCAAGATTTCGACGCGAAGCACGGACGCGTTCGGAGAGATGCTCGTCATCGGCATCGGAACGTCGATCTTCGTGTACTCTTCTGTGAACATGCTCGTAGCGACGGGATTCATCCCCGTCACCGGGCTCCCGCTCCCGTTCCTGAGCTACGGCGGATCCGCTCTCGTGGTGAACGCGTTCTCCATCGGCGTGCTCCTCAACG
>CAZYCB010000222.1:0-4480 GCA_964645735.1 uncultured bacterium
AACTCCAAGAAATCATCGAATTTCTCCGCGATCCCAAGAAATTTCAGCGTCTCGGCGGGCGAATCCCGAAGGGTGCCCTGCTGCTCGGTCCTCCCGGGACAGGAAAAACGCTCCTTGCCAAGGCCGTGGCCGGCGAGGCCAACGTCCCGTTCTTCTCGATGAGCGGTTCGGATTTCGTCGAGATGTTCGTCGGTGTGGGGGCCTCCCGCGTGAGAGACCTTTTCGACCAGGGAAAGAAGCACGCGCCGTGCATTCTCTTCATCGATGAGATCGACGCCGTCGGCCGTCACAGGGGCGCGGGCCTCGGCGGCGGTCACGACGAACGCGAACAAACGCTCAACCAGCTTCTCGTCGAGATGGACGGGTTCGAAAGCAACGAGGGCGTGATCCTTCTCGCTGCGACGAACAGGCCGGATGTCCTCGATCCTGCTCTGCTCCGGCCGGGGAGATTCGACCGCCGTATCGTCGTGGACATGCCCGATGTCCGGGGACGCGAAGGAATCCTCAAGGTGCACACGCGAAAGGTTCCTCTCGATGAGGACGTGGATCTCGGTGTCATCGCACGGAGCACGCCCGGCATGGCCGGGGCGGATTTGGCGAACCTGGTCAACGAGTCGGCCCTCCTCGCCGCGCGGCACAACAAAGACAAGGTATCGATGGACGAGGTCGAGGAGGCCAAAGACAAGGTCATTCTCGGCCCGGAGAAGAAGAGCAAGCTCGTCAAGGAAGAGGCGAGGAGGCTCACCGCGTTCCACGAGGCCGGTCACGCCGTGGTGGGCGCCAACCTCAAGTATTCCGATCCCGTCCACAAGGTCACGATCATCCCCCGGGGCCGCACGGGCGGCGCGACGTACTTTCTCCCCGAGGACGACCGCACGGAAGTTTCCAAGGACTGGTGCGTCGATACGATCACGCAGTCCCTCGGAGGACGCGTCGCCGAGCAGCTCGTTCTCAAACGGATGGGCAGCGGCGCCCAGGCGGATATCGACATGGCCTCGAAGATCGTTCGAAAGATGGTGACGCAGTGGGGGATGAGCGACAAGCTCGGCCCGATTTCTTTCGGGGAACGCGACGAGCAGATCTTCCTCGGGCGCGAGATCCAGCAGCGTCAGGACTACAGCGAAAAGACCGCCGAGGAGATCGACGAGGAAGTCAAACGCATCGTCACGGAGTGCTACAACCGCGCTCACAAGATTCTCGAGGACAAGATCGACATTCTCCACAAAGTGGCGCAGGCGCTGCTCGAGAGAGAGACCCTCGATCACGATGAAATCCAAGCACTGTTGAGAGGCGAAGCGCTTCCCCCGTTCAAGAGGAAGAACGCGGCGCCCAAAGCCGAGCAGCCGCCCGTGGCGGAGAAGGAACAGACGAGCGAAGCTCGAACCCAGTTCCCGGCCGCGCCGCAGCCGCTGCCGGGGCCCAACACACCGTAGACATCTTCTTTTTTGGGGAATGGACAAGCCCGCAGGACTCGATCACGAACGACGCAACCGCCGCCGGGGGTTTCCGTTCGCTCTGACGCGTCGCCCTCTCGTCGTCGGCGTCCTGAACGTCACGCCGGATTCGTTCTCGGACGGCGGCGCGCACTTCGGAAAAGACGAGGCGCTCCGCCGGGCCATGGAGATGGCCGAGGAGGGAGCGGACATCATCGACATCGGGGGCGAGTCGACCCGTCCCGGTGCCAAGCCGGTCAGCCCCGACGAGGAGACGGCGCGGGTTCTCCCAATAATCGAGTCGCTCTTCGGAAAGGTGCCCGTCCCCATGTCCGTCGACACACGGCGCTCGGCTGTCGCGAGAGCGGCGCTCGATGCGGGCTGCAGGATGGTCAACGACGTGAGCGCCTGCGGCGACGAGAGGATGGCCGACGTCGTCCGGGAATACGGCGTACCCATCGTGCTCATGCACATGAGGGGCGATCCCCAAACGATGCAGGTTTCCCCTCATTACGAGAATGTGGTGATGGAAGTCCGGTCGTTCCTCGCCGAGCGTGCGGAAAGCGCCGAAAAGCGCGGCGTGCAAGGCGGTATGATCGCTGTGGATCCGGGTATCGGATTCGGCAAACGGTTCCGGGACAACCTGGACCTCCTCCGATCGATCGGCTCGATCGCCGAGCTGGGTCATCCCGTGATGGTCGGGGCTTCCAGAAAACGGTTTCTCGGCGAGCTTTTGAAGAGAGAACCCCACGATCGCTTGAGCGGCAGCCTTGCGGTGGCGGCGTGGTGCTTCAAGAATCGCGTGGACATGGTGCGCGTCCACGATGTAAAAGAAACGGCTGAGCTGTTTCGGGTGCTCGATGCCATCGAACACCCGGAGGATTATCCGGCGGCCTGGTAGGATTCGTCGCGTTACCGAACGGTTTCGCCCATGCCAAACATCTCGCATGAAATACTCGTCGATGCCGTAGACATCCTTCTTGTGACATTTCTCCTCTACAAACTGTTCGTCCTCATGAGGGGAACACGGGCCGTCCATATGTTCTTCGGTCTCGTGATTCTCTTCGTGCTGTCTGTCATCGCCCAGTGGGCCAACCTCATGGCGCTCGACTGGATCATTTCGCAATTGAGAACCGTCTGGGTCATCGCGTTCGTCATCATCTTCCAGCCCGAACTCCGCAGGGCGCTGGCGTCCCTCGGCCAGCACCGTTTCCTCAGCCGGTTCTTCACCGTCGAAGAGACGGGCGTCATACCGGAGATCGTCCGGAGCGCCTCGCGCCTGGCCGAGAAAGGCATCGGCGCGATCATCGTCCTCGAGAAGGATGTGGGCCTCAAGAACTACATCGAGACGGGAACGAAGATCGACGCGAAGGTGACGTCCGAGCTCATCGAAACGATCTTCTCGCCGGCGAGCCCGCTCCACGACGGCGCGGTGATCATACAGAACGACCGCGTCGCCGCTGCCGCCTGCATCCTCCCTCTCACACAGGATCAGAGGCTCTCGGTGTCTCTCGGCACGCGTCATCGCGCGGCAATCGGACTCACAGAGGAAACCGATGCCATCGTGATCGTTGTCTCACAGGAGACGCAGTCGATCTCGTACGCGCAGGGCGGCAAGCTCAACCGGAAAACGGATGTGAACGCGCTTCGAGCGGAGCTTCTCCAGAACTTCGGGCTCTCCGGCGAGGAGAAATCGGCGAAGACGGCGACCGCCACGTAATTCCCACCCATCGTTTGTGGTATAATTAGCGGTGTACAAACAGCGCAAAGCATCGCTTTTCCGTCTCGTCTCCAGGGGGAGCGAAATGAGAATCACGCTTCTTGCTGTTATTACTGCCGTTACCCTCTCCGGATGGCTCGGTGGCGCCGGCGCCGCGACGTGGCACATCAAGCCGGACGGGAGCGGGGATGCCCCGACGATCCAGGAAGGGATATTCCTCGCAGAGGGCGGCGATACGATACTCCTTGCGCCGGGTACGTACACCGGCTGGGGGAACCGGGACATCGGTTTCCCGTGGCCGGACCTTGTGGTGACGTCCGAGGCGGGCTCGGAAGCCACGACTATTGACTGCCAGGGGTTGGGACGCGCCTTCATCTTCGACGCGTATTCAGCCGCGGTATCCGGACTCACCATGACGAACGGGAACGCCGCGAAGAGCGTGTACGAACCCGGAGAGGGGGGCGCGATCTACTGCGAGTGTTACTGTGTCCCCACGATTGCGAATAACATTTTCGCCGGGAATACCGCGAGCGAAGGGGGGGGCGCGATCTACTGCGGTCCGGGCACTCAGGCCACGATCACGGACAACGCGTTCACCGAGAACTCCTCCGCAGCGTTCGGCGGCGCAGTCTTCGTCAACCAACCGATGACGGTGACGATTTCAGGAAACAGCTTTGTCGGCAATACCGGGGGGATGGGTGGAGGGATCTGTTCCTTTTTCGGTCTCGTGACGATCTCCAACAACACGTTCGCCGGAAATTCCGCGATCGACGTCGGCGGCGGCATCGGCTGCCTATTGACGCATCCGAGCTCGGTGGTGTCCTACAACACGATCACCGCGAATACCGCCGGGCGAGGCGGGGGTATTTCGTGCATGGGGGAGGGCACGATCTCGTACAACGTTATTTGCGACAACCAGGCTGCAATCTCTGGCGGAGGCATGGAGTGCGAGGGCGGCGCCGGACAAGACGGGCACACATTCATTTCGCAGAACACGCTCAGCGAAAACTCCGCGCCGAGCGGCGGGGGAATCTTCATGTGGAACGAGACCTGGCCGACGATCGAAAACACCATTATCGCCTTTAGCTCGCAAGGCGAGGGCATTTCGTGCGGGTCGGGCATACCCACGATCGCGCGCTGCAACATCTACGGGAACGCTGGAGGTGACGCCTTGTGTAGCATCGATGGCGGAGAGAACTTCTCGCTCGACCCCCAGTTCTGCGGCATCTCTGGGAGCGGGAACTACTGGCTACAGTCGGACTCCCCATGCACTCCGGCCCTTAGCCCCTTCGGTCAACTGGTCGGCGCGCTTGCAGCGGGCTGCGGC
>CAZYCB010000223.1:0-8501 GCA_964645735.1 uncultured bacterium
TCAAGTTCGAAGATCCCAAAGGGGACGATTTTTGGCGAAGACGCATGATCCGCGTGGCGGATAACGCGTTCTCGACAGGATCATATTACCAGCTTTGCTTCAGCGCCGTGGAGGACTCGTTTCGTGCGGCCGAGGAATCCGCCGCCCGAATCACGGAAGAGGCCCTACCCGGAGGTTTCGACGTCGTTCGGTTCTACCTCGCGGACTATCTCAAGGACGTCGAGCCGCCGCATCAGGGGGGGAGCTGTCTGAGCCTGGGGATTTTCGGGAACGAGACGCGGGCCCTTGCAACTCCGTTTCTCTTGAGCGAATTGAACGCCGGCGCGACTCTGGTGAGCATACAGGCCCACATGAATCGCTCTCAGATCTGCCACGAGTACCTCTTCCTGGCGCAAACGAGCTGGGGTACACCCGACACTCGCCAACTGACCAACACGGACCGGCCGTGGGTCGTGTTCGGCATGGGCTGTCACATGAGCGATTACGCAGTTTCCCAAGAGCTCTCGACGAACAACAGGGTGATCTTCAACCCACCGAACGGCGATGCCCTGGCCGAGAATCTTCTTCTCCAGAAGGCGGGGGCGGTCTCGACATACGGAAGCGCCGGTTTCGAGTACCTGACGCCGAATCAGAATTTCACGAGAATCACCGCCGAGACGTTCTTCGAAAACACGCCTACGGACACGATGGTCGCCTCGGACAAGGCGCAGGCCCGGTGGATCTTCGGCGAAATCATGACGCTCGCCGAAATCGAGAACCTTGTCCGCTACGCCCACTACGGATCCGGAGGCGGGGCGATCGGTCAAACGAAGCGTTTCCACCTCCTCGGCGACCCGGTACTTCGCATCGACGCGGGACCGCCGCGTTTCGAGGTGACGGTGAACGACGCGCCGTTCACATCGGGCGACCTCGTCATCCCCGATGCGGGTAACATGATCGACGTACACGCCATCGTCACCGACGAGGTCGCGATCGAGAAGCTCGCCTTGGAGATCGGTGGGGCCGACTCCACGGATATACTGGCGGTGACGCCGCTCAAAGACCAGGATTTGAGCGCCGCCCGTCAGTACGACATCCATTTCCAGCACCGGATCGTACCGAAGCGATACGACGTCGTATTGAGGGCCTATCAGGCGGAGGATACGACCGCGGGCACTTACCATCTCGCCGCCGAGTTCGTCATGAAGGTCCAGGCCGGCGCGGAGCTCACCGTCAACGGGCGTCCCGTAGTGGACGGAGATCTCGTCCCTCCCAAGGGAGACTACGTTTTCAAGGTCGAGCTTCCCGTCAAGGTGGATCCGTCGCTCATACACGTCGAAACGGACGGCGAGCCGGTGATCTCGTATCGTGCGAGCTCGGAAGATTCGATGACGTGGTACGTGGAGTTCAGTGAGGAGCTCTCCGCTGGATCGCACGAGGTCGTCCTGTTCGTCGGAGAGAATCCCTTTGCCTACACGCTCATCGTAGGATCGAGCGCGGGGCTCATCGACCTCATCGCGTACCCGAATCCGTTCACGGACGACGTGTACTTCGTCTTCACGAACGAGATCCAGATCACGCAAGGATCGATCGACGTTTTCACGGCGACGGGAAAGAAGGTTGCCCACATCGAAGTCCCGCCGCAGTCCCGGTCGCCGGGACAAAACGCCGTCCGGTGGGACGGGCGGACGTGGAACGGCGGGGAGATCGCGAACGGGGTGTATCTGTACGTGATGTCGGTGGAGCAGGGCGCGCAGAAGACCACCGAAAGGGGCAAACTGTCGCGGGTGAAATAGCGGTGGCTGTGTGGATGGTGCGCTGGAGGGTCGTTTCGAGCCCAGGACTCCACACCCCGCCGCGGGTCCTGTCGCGTATTACCCCGCCCGCGCCTGCTCGTTCGCGCGCGGGTCCTGTCGGCCATCCGCCCACGGCCGTGCTCGCTAACGCTCCGCGCGGGCGTGGGCGCCCGTGGCCGCCACCCACAGCGCACGCACTACGCACACCCTTCCTCTCCAAAAGCTTTTTCATCTCGGCCGGATTTTGATAGACTCTTCCGCGTTTGCCGGAGCCGCGTGTGGATTGAAGATTTCCCGCGGGGTGAAGTGCGTATGGCCGATCGAAAAAAGAAAATACTCGAAGAGCTTCGCGTTCTCACGACGGAGAGACGAAACCCGCGGACGCGGGGGATAGACGTCGCTTCGCCCGCCGAGATTCTCGAGATGATGAACGACGAGGACAGGACTGTGGCCGACGCGGTACGGCGGGTCATTCCCAGCGTCGCCCGCGCCGTGGAGCACGCCGTCTCGTCGTTGAAGAGGGGTGGGCGGGTCGTCTATGTGGGTGCGGGGACGAGCGGGCGCCTCGGCGTGATGGACGCCGCGGAATGCCCGCCGACATTCGGCGTGACGCCCGAGACGGTGGTTGGCGTGATCGCCGGCGGGCGCGATACCGTTTTCCTTTCGCGCGAGGGCGTCGAGGATAACGTCCAGGCAGCGGAGGACGATATGCGCGTCCACCGCGTGTCATCCAGGGACACTGTCGTGGGGATCACGGCGAGCCGCCGGACCCCGTACGTGGTGAAGGCCCTGGAAACCGCCAGGCGCCTGGGGGCGAGAACCGTGTTGCTCACGTGCAACGATCCCGTCGACATAGACGTGGACGTCCAGATCAATGTCGTGGTCGGCCCGGAGGCGATCGCGGGATCGACGAGGCTCAAGGCGGCGACCGCCCAGAAGATGATCCTGAACATGATTTCGACAGCCAGCATGGTGAGGATGGGCAAGGTGTACGAGAACCTCATGGTGGATCTCAAGCCCGCGAGCGAGAAGCTCGTCGAGCGGGCGAAAGGGATCATCATGATGCTCGCGGGAGTGGAGTACGCTGAGGCGGCGAATATTTTCGAACGATCGGGAAAAAACGTGAAGGTGAGCGTCGTCATGGCGAAAAAGGGTGTCGGCCGCGAGGCGGCCGAAAAAGCCCTCGCCGAGGCGGACGGTTTTCTGGCGCGCGCTCTCGGAGAACGGTAGGCCTATGCGAGTCCTTTTCAGAATACTGGTAGTGGCGGCGGTCGCCGCCGCTCTCGCAGGATGCGGCGGCGGAAAGAACGACAAAAAGCCGCTTCGCTTCTGGCAGTTCTGGGACACCGCCGTCGTCGAACCGATGATTCGGGAATTCGAGGCCCAGAACCCCGGGATCGAGGTCGAGGTCGAACAGCTCACGTGGCAGAGCGGCCTCGAGAAGATCCAGGCGGCCGTCGCGTCGGGCACCGAGCCCGATCTGTGCGAGCTCGGATCGACATGGGTCCCGCGCTTCAGCTACGAGGGCGTTCTGGAAGATCTCACACCGGTGTATGCGGAGGTCGCGGACAGCTTCATGATGTGGGAAAGCGCCGTATGGAAGGATCGAGTCTACGGACTCCCGTGGGTGCAAGGGTCGAGGGCGCTCTTCTGCAACGCCGATCTTTTCGCCAGAGCGGGGCTGGATCCCGAGCGGCCGCCGCAGACGTGGGGCGAGCTTCTCGACGCCGCCAGACGGATCGACGAGCTCCCCGGCGAGGTGAGCGGCTTCGGGCTCAATCTGGGCGAGCGCTACGTGTTGTTCAAGAAGTTCATGGCCTTCGCGTGGGGAAACGGGGGAAACGTTTTCGGTTCGAACGGGGAAGTGGTGTTCGACTCTCCCGAGAACCTCGAGGCGCTCGTGTTCTATCAGGAGCTCGCGAAGCATTCCCTCAAGGAGAAACAGGAAGTTCTCGACAACTATTTCAAGAGCGGACAGTTGGGGATGCAGATATCGGGCGCGTGGAACCTCAAGAACTACGCGATCGAGGCGCCCCAACTGAACTACCGCGTCGCGCTGGTGCCGAAGCCAACGGGGGAGAGGGGGGAGCACGCGAGCTTTGCCGGTGCGGAGATGCTCGTTGTGTTCAAAGGTTCGACTCGGAAGGCCGATGCGGTCAAGCTCGCCCGTTTCCTCCAGGGCTACGCGCGGGCCAAGAAGCTCTGCCTCGACGTGCAGAGCGTCTTCCCCGCTTCGAAGCTCGTCTTCGCGGACGAGGCTTTCACCGGCGACCCCAAGGTGCGCGTGTTCGTCGATCAGTCGGTCACGAGCAAGACGGCCCCCCCTCATCCGGGATGGATCGAGATGGAGGAAGCCATCGACCGTTCGGTCGAAGAGGTGATGTACGGCCGTGCGGCACCCCGGGATGCACTCAAGACCGCAGCGGGGGAGATACGCAGGATCGCCGAGAAATTCGAATGACATGAAGAACAAACGGCGTACGAAACGTCTTTCGGTGCCGCCCCTGGTCGTGCTCCTCCTCCCATGGGCCGTCGTGTACGGGGCGTTCTTTGTCTTTCCCTTCCTCTTTTCGTTCGTGCTGGCGTTTCTCCACTACAATCCGCTCTCGCCGCACGCTGCCTCCTGGGCGGGGCTCGAGAACTTCGCGCGTCTCTTCGGCGACGAGAGATTCTTGAGGGCGCTGCGAAACACGCTTCTCTTTGTCGTGGGAACGGTACCGGTCACCACGGTGGCTGCGCTCGGGCTTGCGCTCCTCTTGAGAGGCCGGATCCCGGCAAAGGGCGCTTTCAAGGCGGGATTCTTCCTGCCGTCCGTCATGTCCGCCGTGGTGATATCGCTCCTCTTCAAACTCTTCTACGCTCCGAACGGCGGGCTCAACAACGCGCTTTCGTTCGTGGGGATGGCGGGCCACGGGTGGCTCACCGATCCGCGTACCGCTCTCGCCGCGATCATGGCGATGGATGTGTGGGCGGCCGTGGGGTATTACGCGATCATCTTCGACGCGGCGTTCGCGGGCATACCGAAGGAGTTCTACGAAGCGGCCTCGCTCGAGGGAGCGGGGTTCAGAGACACGCTTCGTTATGTGACCTTGCCCGCGCTCGGGCCGGTCATCGTCTTCGTCCTCGTCATCAATACGATCCGGTCGTTCCAGATATTCATCGAAGTGTTCGTGATGACTCAGGGAGGGCCGCTCGGGTCGACGGACACTCTGGTGCTCTACGTCTACGAGGCGGCTTTCCGCAACCTCGACTACGGATACGCGAGCGCGCTCGCGTACGCGGTGTTCGTGCTGTCCGGCGTGTTCTCGATCGTGGCGATGAAACGGTTCCGTACGCGCGAGGTCAAGGCATCATGAAGAACGCGTTGAAACTCGCCGGCCTGATCGTGGTTTTCGCCGTCATGGCATATCCGCTCGCCTGGATGCTCGGGATATCGCTCCGCACGGGCGACGGCGTGAGCCTTCGGTATTTCAAGGAAGTCTGGCAGGCGGGTCCGTTCGACCGCTATTTCCTCAACAGCACGATCGTCGTGGTTCTCGTCCTGGCGGGAAATATCGTTTTTTGCGCGATGGCGGGATACGCGTTCGCCCGTCACAAAATACCGGGCGGGCGCATCCTCTTCTTTCTCGTGATATCGATGATCATGCTCCCGAAGCAAGTGATTCTCGTCCCGCTCTATATTCTCATGCAGAAGCTTCATCTCCTCGATACCTACGCGGCGCTCACTCTCCCGTTTGCCGTCGACCCGTTCAACATCTTCCTCATCCGGCAGTTTCTCGCGACGATCCCCTCGGACTGCGAGGAGGCCGCGCGCCTCGAGGGGGCGGGCGAGCTCACGGTTCTCTTCCGCGTGGTCATGCCGATGCTCAAGCCGGCGCTCGCCGTCGTCGCCATCAATACGACGCTTATCAACTGGAATTCTTTTCTCTTTCCATTTATACTGACGAACACTGCCTCGATGCGCACGCTTCCCGTGGGGCTCGCGCTGCTTTCACAAGGCGCGCACAGTATCGATTGGGGCCACTTGATGGCCGGAGCCGTGATCGCGTCACTTCCCGTCATCGTGGCGTTCTTGATTTTCCAGCGGCAGATCATAAGCGGATTGACGTCGGGTATGACGAAGTAGCGGCGCGGGAATTCGCGGCCAGAAGGGAAGGGTCATCGACCCATATGACATCGCTTCGAACGTTGTTCGGCAAGCGTGATTTCATCGCCGTCGGTCTGATGTCCGGTACGTCGATGGACGGAGTGGACGCCGCGCTCGTCCGCATGAGCGCGGACAGGGAGAACGCGAAGGTGGCGCTCGTTGCGTTCGAGGCGGAGCCGTATCCGAAGGAGCTCCGTTCCACTCTTCTGGAGCTCGCCTTCGGCGACCAGTGTACCGCCGAAGACATCGCCGTCTTGCACACGAGCGTCGCGGTGAGTTTTTCCAACGCGTTTTACAGCGTCTGCCGCAAGGGCGGTGTCGATCCGAAGTCGATCGATTTCATCGGATCGCACGGCCAGACTGTGGCGCACGTCCCGCCGTCGCCGGATCGAGTCCAGCCGTTTTCGGGCACTCTCCAGCTCGGGCCTCCCGGTATGATCGCGGCGCTCTCGGGCATCACGACGGTGGGCGATTTCCGATCCGCCGACGTTGCGCTCGGCGGCCAGGGGGCACCGCTCGCGCCCTTCGCGGATTTTCTTCTCAGAAAGAGCAGGAGCGAGAGCCGCATTGTACTGAACATCGGCGGCATCGCGAACGTGACCTATCTCCCGAAGAACTGCGGGGTCGACGAGGTGGTTGCGTTCGACACAGGACCCGGTAACATGATACTCGACGAACTGTACCGCGTGCTCTACCCCGAGCAGGGAGGGTTCGACAAGGCCGGGGCGAAGGCGGGATCGGGCCTCGCGTCGGAATCGCTCGTCGAGTCATTCCTCGGCTTCGAGTTTTTCGCGAGGAGGCCGCCGAAATCGGCCGGTCATCGCGAATTCGGAGGTCGCTTCGCGTGGGAATTCCTCGCCAGGGCCCAGGCGGCGGGCCTCAAAAACACGGACGTTCTCGCGTCGGCCACGCTTCTCACCACGCGGAGCATCGGCCGCGCGGTGAGAGAGTTCATAAAGCCGGCGGGTGACGTCGACGCTGTGTTCGTGAGCGGAGGCGGGTCGAGGAACAAGACGGTGGTGTCGCAGCTCGCCGCGGAACTCGCACCGGCGCGCGTCCTTCCCATCGATGAACTCGGGATTCCGGCGGAGGCGAAGGAGGCGGTCGATTTCGCCGTCCTCGCGCGCGAGGCCGTTCTCTCGAGAGAGAACGTGATCCACCGGGCGACGGGAGCGGCGCGGCCACTCGTTCTCGGAACGATCGCGGCGGGGAGCGAAGCGTGAGAGGCCGCAGAATCGGTTCTGGCCGCCTGCCCCGGGGCGTGCAGCCGCTCGTCGCCGCGTGTTGCCTTGCCGTCCTCGTCATGTCGTGCGGCGGACCGACGACGGTCCGCCGGGCGGAGAGCGTCGCCCGGCGTGCTCCGGACATCCGCGTACTTCTTGCCGAAGGACGGGAGAGTGTCGTGATAGGGGCGGGCGAGGGGGTCGTGGTATCGGCTTCCGGGGGGATCATGCTGCTCCAGGGCGCGGGGAAGTGCGCGCTCCGAGCGTCGCGCGCGTCCTCGAATATCGAACTCGTGCTCGATCCGCCGGGCAACGTCGCCGCTGCCGAAGACGAAGTGACCGTGGCCTCCCGCAGCGCGGCGCCGCTCGCCTTCGACGGCGTGGCCTATTCCGGCCGCATGAAAGTCGTCGTCGGCCCCGACGCGAAGCTCATGCTCGTCAACACCGTACCACTCGAAACGTATCTCGAGGGCGTGCTCCCGCACGAGATGGGCGAGCCGGGCGCCGACGGATTCGATGCCCTCAAGGCCCAGGCCGTTGCGGCGAGAACCTACGCGCTCGAGAGGATCGAGACACGCCGGGCGGAACGGTTCGATGTGTTCGCAAGCGTGCGGGATCAGGTGTACCAAGGTTTGAAAGCGAGGAATACGCATGCCTCCGCCGCCGTGCGCGATACCTACGGAATGGTCGCGGGAGACGGCAAGGGTCTTGTCAAGGCGTACTACTGCGGGTGCTGCGGCGGGCACACGTCCGATATCAACCACGTGTGGCCGAAGCGGGAGCCCGCGGAGTATCTGTCCGGTATCCCGGATCGGGACGAGGGAAGCGGAGGCGCGTTCTGTGGGAACGCCCGGTATTTCCGGTGGCGGTTTTCGTTCACGGGAAAAGAACTCGGAAACATGCTCAGAGCGACGCTGCCGAAGACGCTCGGCGTCGCCCCCTCGGACGTCGGGGAAGTCATCGATGTTCGTATCGAGGGATGGGCCCCGAGCGGACGCGTCACCGCCGTCGGCATTCAAACGACGAGGGGCGAATTCACCGTGAAAGGCGACGAGATCCGATGGGTGCTCTTGGCCGATCCGGCGAAGAACCGCATTCTGCCGAGCATCATGTTCAATTTCGAAAAGATCATGGAGCAGGGCCGCGTGGCGTTCGTGAGCATCGTCGGAGGGGGAAACGGACACGGCGTGGGGATGTGCCAGAGCGGCGCGATCGCGATGTCGAAGAAGGGGTACACGTATCAGATGATTTTGAAGCACTACTATCCGGGGTGCAACGTGATGAGGGCGTACCAGGAATGAACAACGACCAGGACATCCGTCTCTCTTCCGATATCAAGTTTCACCTGGTGAGGAA
>CAZYCB010000224.1:0-1629 GCA_964645735.1 uncultured bacterium
AGACTCTTCATGCCTTCTTTTTTGGCCGCTTCCTGCAGGGACCCGTAATTTGCTTTTTGCAGGCATAACTCTTTCAATCTGGGTGTCATTTCCAGGACTTCGTAAATTCCAATCCTTCCCCAGTAACCGGTTCCGTTGCAAAAATGGCATCCTTTGGCCTGGTAGGCCTCGGTTCCGACCGGGAGAAGGCTGGAAGGAGGAATCGGTTCTTTACATTCCGGGCAGAGTTTCCGGATGAGCCGCTGGGCCACAATCAGGTGCAGGGCGGGTTGAAGCAGGTAGGGCTCGATGCCCATGTCAATCAACCGGGTGATGGTAGAAACGCTGTCATTGGTATGGATGGTGGAAAGGACCAGATGCCCGGTGAGCGCGGACCGGACTGCGATTTCAGCGGTCTCGGCATCACGGATTTCACCAACCATGATAATGTTGGGGTCCTGGCGGAGGAATGCCCTCAGCGACAAGGCGAACGTGAGCCCGATGTCCTCGTGGACGTTGACCTGGTTGATCCCGTCGAGGTTGTATTCGACGGGGTCTTCGGCGGTCATGATGTTGCAATGCGATTTGTTGATTCTGTTGAGTGCGCTGTAGAGCGTGGTGCTCTTTCCCGAACCGGTGGGACCGGTGACGAGAACCATCCCGTAAGGACTTTCGATCGCCGTGAGGAACCTCGCCAGAGCTTGCTCCTCGAATCCGAGCTTCGCGAGGTCGATCTGGAGGTTGCTCCTGTCCAGAATACGCATCACGAGCTTCTCCCCGTAGATCGTGGGGAGCGTGCTTACGCGGAGGTCGATCTGCTTGCCGCCGATGCGGAGCTTTATGCGGCCGTCCTGGGGAACCCGCTTCTCCGCGATGTCGAGCTCCGCCATAATCTTCAGCCTGGAGAGGATCGCACCCTTCATCTTGAACGGCGGGGACATCATCTCGTGGAGCATCCCGTCGATGCGGTAACGGACCCTCACCTGTCTTTCGTACGGCTCGATGTGGATATCGCTCGCGTGCTTGCCCACGGCATCGGCGATGAGACTGTTGACGAGCTTCACAACGGGGGCGTCGATCGGCTCCGCCTCCTGCGCGAATTCCTCGGCCGCTTCGTCCACGATCTCGAAATCCTCCTGCATGTCTTTCATAACGCTGGCAAGGGAGTCCGCGGAATCGTAGAGACGGTCGATGGCCTTCTTGATCGACGATTCGGGCGCGACCACGGGCCTGACTTCGAGACCGGTGATGAACTTGATGTCGTCGATGGCAAATATGTTATCGGGATTGGCCATGGCAACGGTAAGAACTCGTCCCTGTCTCTTGACCGGAACGACCTGGAACTTCGTCGCCACTTCGCTGGGGATGAGGGAAACAGCGTCGGGATCGGGCTGCGATTGGTCGAGGTTCACCGCGGGAACGTTGTACACCTGCCCCATGAACTCGGCGAACGCCATCTCGGAGATCGCGCCCGTGCGGACGAGGTTGTATCCGAGCGAGCCCCCGTCGGCCTTCTGGGCCTCGAGAGCGCGCCCCATCTGTTCTTGACTGATGAGACTCGATTCGAGGAGCTTGTTCGCGATTCTATCCGTCAAGAGCCCTCCCTCCGGAATCGATGAGAGCGGGTGTCGCGCCGTTTCGCCGGGGGGC
>CAZYCB010000225.1:0-1798 GCA_964645735.1 uncultured bacterium
ACCGTCACTTTCTTCGCGGCGACGGCCTGGTCGAGAAACTCGCGGTTGCGGTCCTTGATCCGGGGAAACGCGCTCCGCCGGTAGCTGAGGTCCACGCGCGTCGCCGGCTGTTTGGCGAGCGCAAGCGCGGCTTCGACGGCGCTGTCACCGCCGCCCACGACGAGCACGTGCTTGCCCGCGTACTGCTCGGGGTCGATGAGTTTGTAAGTGACCTTGGAGGATTCCTCGCCGGGAACGGACAGTTTTCTCGGCGTCCCGCGCCGCCCGATGGTGAGCAGCACCTTTTTCGCGGCGTAGATGCCCTGATTCGAGCGGACCTCGAAAAGACCGTTGCGGGGGGTGACCGCCTCGACCCTCTCTCGGGTGCGAACTTCCACTCCCGTCTTCTCGAGCACGTCCCGAAAGATGTCGAGCAGCTCTTCCTTCGCGATCTCCGTAAACCGGCATTTGCCGTACAGAGGGAGATCCATGGGCTGGGTCATCACGATCTTCTGGCGGGGATAGCTGAGGAGGGCGCCCCCGGTCTCTTCCTGCTCGAGCGTGACGTAACGAAAACCGCGTTTCTTCGCCTCGAGGGTCGCCGCCATTCCCGCGGGTCCCGCGCCGACGATCGCGATGTCGTGTACCGAAGCGTCGCGCCGCCCGTCGAGACCGCGCGCCGCATAATCCACGGCTTCTCGCCCCTGGGTGACGGCGTTCCGGATCAGACCCATCCCGCCCAGCTCGCCGGCGATGTACACCCCGTCGACGTTTGTCTCGAATGTGTCCCTGACGTACGGGATGTCGACACCGCGCCGCTCCGTGCCGAATACGAGTGTGATGGCGCCAACGGGGCACGCGGCCGCGCACGCCCCGTGGCCGATGCAGCGGGTCGGATTGATGAGCTCCGGCATACCGTGGACGATCCCGATCACGTCTCGCTCGGGGCACGCCTCGGCGCACGCGCCCGTGCTGATACACCGGTTGGGATCGACCGCCGGGTGGAGCGAGACGGGCTCGAGACCGGCCTCGCGCGTCTTCTCGAGCGTCCGCTTGGCGCGTTTCTCACGCGAGAGATAACGGTGGCCGTACGCCACCGCGAAGAGAACGGCCGCCATGGCGACAGCAAGGGTGACGATCGTGTCGGTCATGTCGCGCCCATCGTGCAAATCACGTGCCGCACTCCGGTGGAACTGGTTGCCGGGTTTAGCCATACGGCCCGGAAAGCGCCGATCCGATCCTCACGGGCAACCGGTCCGGCCAGTGCTGACGAGTCGCTTCTCAGGGAGAGGTATGGGGAGTCTAAACGGCCCTGCCTCCCGTGGGCAACGGGAATCAAACGAACCCGGCCCCGCGGCGCGAGGAAGCCCGGGGGCGGCGTGCGGCTCAAAATCCGACATCCCCCGTCGTCGCGAGATTGTGAAACTTCTCCCATTCACGAAGCTTGTGGCGCCTTTCAACATTTCAAACGATCTTGTTCATAACTGCCGAGTCAAGAAAGGACGATCGTAATGATCAAGTTTCGGACAACTTTATTGCTGGCGATCTGTGCGGCCGTAGTCGGGCTTCTCGCTTGGTTTGGCTGCGGAGACGACAATTCTCCGACGGACAACCAAACGAACGGCACGGCGCCGGTCATTGCCGCCATCACACCAGCCGATGGGGCGATCAATGTATCCCGGCCCGCCAACGTTGGGATCAGCTTCATCGTGCCGATGGACCCAAATTCGGTCATCGATGCCTTCTATTTGTGCGGGGGTTCAGAGATGCATCGTTGGATGGACTCGCTCAGCCATCATCGACATGGGGGTGGTATGGG
>CAZYCB010000226.1:0-3479 GCA_964645735.1 uncultured bacterium
CGAGGTCAAGGCGCGCAAGGGCCGCCTCATCGTCATCGCGAACGAGGACGACACCGATGCGAGCAGTGCCGCCGACCACGTGATCAAGATCCCCAAGACCCTCGACATGCTGTACCCGGTTTTGGCCGTGATTCCGCTCCAGCTTCTCGCGTACCACATCGCGGTGCTCCGCGGTTGCAACATCGACCAGCCGAGAAACCTGGCGAAGAGCGTCACGGTGGAGTAGAAATTGAAAAAGATCATAAGCACCAACAAAGCGCCCGCGGCGATCGGACCCTACAGCCAGGCGGTTGATGGGGGCGATTTCGTGTTCGTCGCGGGGCAGATTCCCGTGCACCCGCCCGAGGGGAAGATCGTCGAAACGGGCGTGGCCGGTCAGACGCGTCAGGTTCTGGAGAACTTGAAGGCGATCCTCGCCGCCGCGGGTCTCGGTTTGGAACACGTGGTGAAGACCACCGTCTTCCTCGCCTCGATGGATGACTTCCGGGAGATGAACCAGGTCTACGGAGAGTACTTTCACAGCGAGCCCCCGGCCCGCGCCACCGTCGGGGTGTCGGCGCTGCCGCTCGGTGCCCGTGTGGAAATCGAGGCGATCGCAAGGCGGTAGAGGGACCCGCTCGCGGCCGTCAGTCTCGGGTTCTTTGCACGTGTCTGTCTGGGTGACCGTGCTCCGCGCGGGAATGGATGGGTCCTGGTGGACCTCGGGGACTTCAAATCCCTCTGTCGGACGTTTTCTGACGGTCGAGGTGGGTTCGATTCCCACACATTCCCGCCAGTTTGTGTACGCCGTCAAATCGAATCCTGATGAGAGTCGTCGTGATCGCCATGATCCTCGCGCTCGCCGCCGGCGCCGTCTCGCCGGCGGGCGTGCTCGCAGCCTCGCCGAGCCCCTCCGGGGGCGCGCTCGCGGATTCGACGGGTCAGGACGAAGAACGTACCCAGGAGAAGCTCGCGATCAAACGGGAGATGGCGCGGATCGGCAGCGCCGAAGTGCCCGGGACGCACAAGTGGGAACGCGAGAAATCCGCGACGGTGGCGATGGTGAGCAGCATGGTGCTTCCCGGCCTGGGCCAGCTCTATAACGGCCGGCGCATAAAGACGGCGATTGCAGTCGGCGTGTTCACGTATTACCTCGGGACGGCGTGGCTCGAAAAGAAGGAGAGCCAGGAGCATCTCAAAGCACGCGACGAGCTCTCGCCGCTGACGATCGAGTGGAGAAACGAGGACATCCTCTACGAGTTTCACAAAGAGAACACGGTGACATACCTCTGGTGGTCGGGTGCCGTGTGGCTCATCACGGTGCTCGACGCATTCGTCGACGCTCACCTGTACGACGTGCGTGCCGTGACGCCGGTGGTGACGCGGGGGCCGGGTGGCACGGGGTACGTCGCGCTTTCCGTAGGTTTCTGATCCGGTTCCGGAGTGGTCCGGCAATGCCGCCGCCCGAGTCGGGCGGCGTGGTGCAAGAAGGTTGTCGATGGACATCCCTCAGAATCGAATACGGAACTTCTGTATCGTGGCGCACATCGATCACGGGAAATCGACGCTCGCCGACCGGTTTCTCGACATCACGGGCGCCATCGACAAGAAGCTCATGCGGGACCAGGTTCTCGATACGATGGATCTGGAGCGCGAACGGGGGATCACGATTAAGAGCCACCCCATCCGCATGGACTACACGGCGAGAAACGGCGACAAGTACCTGTTCAATCTTATCGACACGCCCGGACACGTGGATTTCACCTACGAGGTATCGCGGAGCCTCTCGGCGTGCGAGGGCGCCGTTCTCGTCGTCGACGCCGTGCAGGGGGTGCAGGCGCAGACGATCTCGAACATGTACCTCGCATTCGAGAACGGCCTGGAGATCATTCCTGTGATCAACAAGATCGATCTCGCGAACGCGCGTGTAGATTATGTCAAGGAACAGATCGTTGCGATGCTCGGGTGCAAAGAATCCGAGATCGTATCCGTCAGCGCCCGGCAGGGAACGGGTGTCGGCGAACTGATGGAGGCGATCGTGGACCGGATCCCGCCGCCGGCCGGCGACCCCGAGGGCAGGCTCAAAGCTCTGATCTTCGACTCGCTTTTCAACATGTACAAGGGAGCCGTGGTTTATGTGCGCGTTTTCGACGGCGTGCTCCGGACGGGCGACACGATCCGCATGGTGTCCAACAACGCGATCTCCGAGACGATGGAGCTGGGGTACTTCCGCCTCGACATGATCCCGAGCGACGTGCTCCGCGCGGGCGAGGTGGGGTACGTGCACACGGGGATCAAGAACATCAGGGACACGAGGGTGGGGGACACGGTGACACGCGACGCCGATCCCTGCGACGACGCGCTCCCGGGTTTCCGCGAAGTCAAACCGATGGTTTTCACCGGTCTCTATCCGATGAATCCCGACGACTACACGGGGCTTCGCGAGGCGCTCGAAAAGCTCCAGCTCAACGACTCGGCGTTCACCTTCGAGCCCGAGACTTCCGCGGCCCTCGGCTTCGGTTTCCGATGCGGTTTCCTGGGGCTCCTCCACATGGAGGTCATACAGGAGAGGCTCGAGCGCGAATACTCGGTGTCGCTCATCACGACGATGCCCAACGTGAAGTTCCGCATCGTCCTCAAGAACGGCGGTATCCTCGAAGTGGACAATCCGGCGAACGTACCCCCTTCGGGCGACATCGAACGGATCGAGGAGCCCTACGTGCGCACCGAGACCGTCACGCCGAACGAGTTTGTGGGGGCAATCATGAAACTGAATCAGGACCGCCGCGGGACGTTCGGGGAGATGGCTTACCTGAGCCCCGATCGGGTGAGGTTGAGGTACGAGATGCCGCTGGCCGAGATCCTCGTCGACTACTACGACCGCCTCAAGAGCGTGACCAGAGGGTATGCCAGCCTCGACTACGACTTCATTGGGCACCGGCCCGGAGATCTGGTAAAATTGGACATCGCTCTGAACGGCGATCCCGTGGACGCGCTCTCCGTGATGGTCCACAGGGACAAGTCGTACTACTGGGGCCGGGAACTCACGGAGAAATTGAAGGAGGAAATTCCCCGCCAGCTCTACGAAGTGGCCATACAGGCGTGCGTCGGGAGCCGCGTGATCGCCCGGACGAACGTCAAACCGCTGAGGAAGAACGTGACGGCGAAGTGCTACGGCGGTGACATCACGCGCAAGAGAAAGCTGTTGGAGAAACAAAGGGAAGGCAAGAAACGTATGAAAATGGTGGGAAAAGTCGAGATTCCCCAGGAAGCGTTTCTTGCCGTGCTGAAAGTCGACCGGAGCGGATCGTGAAACCGACCGCACGGCCGGCGTACTCGTGTGCGCCGCAGTCGCCCGGGATCGGGCGTTTTTTGCGGCGCGAGAGGCTCGAAAGGTGACGTATGTTTGGCAGACGAAAAAACTCCGTTCCCCGCAGAAAATCAATCATACGCGAATACGCCGAGATCGTGGCGATGACGGTCATTCTCGCGTTCTTCGT
>CAZYCB010000227.1:0-10927 GCA_964645735.1 uncultured bacterium
CTTTCGTCGGCTTCGTCACACCCTTGGCTTCAACCGAGGTCACCATCCCGGCCACGTAATTGCGCATCAACCCCGACAGGTTCGGCGCCAATGACCAGCCGAAGGTCCAATCCGTTGCGGAATCCATACGATACGTGTCGACGAACAACCGGGCGGATTCCTCCGCGGAGAGTCCCTTTCCCGAGACGCGGAGGTTGATGCCCTCTATCTGGGGCTTCGCGCCGAGACCGAGACTCTCGTAGTTAGCCGACGCGGCGAAGTACACCGGGATCTTCTTTTCCTCGATCATAGCCGCGAGCAGCCGGTTCGAAAGCGTACTTACCTTGCCGTCCGGCGAGCGTGTGGTCACGTGCCCGTCGATGTCGTAGACCGGCTTGATCGATGGATGGCGTGCGAAAATCGCCCCTGCGTAGGACGGCAGATTCAAGAGCGAACGGTTGACGATGATGACATCCTGCCTGAAATCCATTCCGGCCTGCAGAGCGAGAGGGGGGAAGGTGTCGCTGTCGCCCCCAGTGACGAGAAGTACTCCCCGGGGCAGCCCCACGAGCATGTTGTAGGCGTAGTCCTGGAGGGGCAGGGGAAAGACCTTCTGCTGGAAGATCGTCTTGAAGACTTCCTCGGATTTCGCGAAGTCCCCCTGTCTCATGTAGACAGCGGCCAGCGTCGTCAAGCCGTACTCGTAGTCGGGAGCGACGGCGCGGCACCGCTCGAGGAGTTCGAGCGCGCCTTCCTCGTCTTCCTCGTGGACGGCGAGCATCCCTCCTAGAAAGGCGAGCGCCTTCGGATTGTCCGGCTCGAGTTCCACCGCCCGCTTCCCCGCGATCAACGCGGCTTCGATTTCGTCGCAGTAGCGGTGGGCCATCCCGAGATTCACAAGGGCGTCCGCCGTCTCGCCGTTTTTCTCTATGTACGCTTTCCACTGCTTCGTGAGCTCGACGTACGACGCCTTGTCCAGAGCCTTTTCCACGAGCCTGGGAACTGGCTGCGGCTGCGACAGTGCGGATACGGCCGAACCGACGATCGCCAGCATGCACACGATCACGAAAATCCCGGAACGGTGGGTCATTGTTTCTCCTCCTTCGCGTGAGCCTGCAACGCTCTCTCACTAACGAGAACACCGCTGAGGGAAAATCCGTTCATTTTTTCTAGACACCCGCGAGGCGGGCCAGGCTCTCGAGATCCGTCACGGCGACATCCGCGTCCGCGACCGCCGGCCAGGTCGCACCCGAGCCGAGCTTGCCCGCCCGGCGGTTCACCCACACCGTGGCGAGCCCGAGCGCTTTCGCGGGAATCACGTCGTGGTAGATGCTCTGCGCGACGTGGAGGATCTCGCTTCTGGGACATCCGAAGGTTGCGAACGCTTGCTCGAATACGCGGTGAGATGGCTTGTACGCGCGCGCCTGCTCGGCGGTGACGACCCAGTCGAACGCGACGCCGAGCTTGCGCGCCGATCCGGCAAAGAGGCGATCGTCGATGTTGGAGATGATGCCGAGCTTGTAGCGGCTGCCAAGACGGCGAAGCGCGGCGACCGTGTCTGGGAAAGGCTCCCACTTCTCGATCGACCGCGAGATGCAATCGAGTTCGTCGGGAGCCGCGTCGAAGAGGTAGCGAAGGCTTATCTCCGTCATCACGAAGCGAAGGACCATTGCATAGCGGAGAAAATCCCCTTCCTCGTACTTCGCTTCGAGTTCGGCGTACGCTTCGAGGAGCGTGCGGTCGTCGATTTCGACGCTGTGCTTCGCGAGAACCGGCCGCATCGCGCGGAGGATGCCGGTTTCCCAATCGACGAGCGTCCCGTAGCAGTCGAACGTGAGCACTTTGAAACGCGAGAAGTCGAGCGTCATGCCGCCTCTCCCTTGTCGGGGACATCGAACACAGCGAGGCCGAACGTCATGAGCTTTCCGTCCGGCGAAGCGCCTCGAGAAAGCGTTCGATCGTCAGCGGCGCGCTCCCCTCGAAGTGGTTGTTGACGTTCAGGAACGTGCGCGTCCCCCGGCGCGTGTTTTCGCGAACGATCGCGACCGCCGCCTCGATCCCCTCCGGCTTGGGTGCGACGACGCGGTTCCAGATCTCCTGGGTGGTCTCTTCGATCTCGAGGCGATCGCCCCCGTGAAGGCGAACGACGCAGTGGTCCTCGGATTCCGTATCTCGAGCGCGTACTCGAACCCTTTCGGTGCGCGGTCGAGGAACTCGCCGAACTTCTCTATGAACGTCTCTTTGGACGGCATCTTTTTCCGGTTGAGGTACTCGAACTGGAACATGATGGGACCGAGCTTTCTCCCCAGGAGAAACACGCGATCGAGAAAACGATCGAGGAGTTCGATGCTCAAAAAGTCCTCGTTGGGCTTCCCCGCGTACTCCGTATAGCCGGCGGGCTGTTTGGCGTAGTAGTGCGTGAGCGTGAGCGCATTGGGCGCTTTCACGGTGAAGGTGAAATCGTCGGGGACGCTCGCCGCGTACGTCTCGACGGTCCGCGTTTCGGGGAGCCTCACGCCCGCGGGGAAAAGGCTCCAGAACCACTGATCGACCTCCACCGAATCGAGGTGCTTGGCGTAGTCGGGGAGGTAGTCATCCGCCCGGTATTTCCGCGCGGGGTCGTAGTAGAGTCCCTTCCACGTGTCGTACTTCCACGAGCATGTGCCGATTCTCAGGTGACCGGCGAATGGTTTGGGGATTTCGATCCTCAATGGAGAAAAACCTCGACGCGGACCCGGCCGCGTGCGGGTCACTTCGGTCGTATCGAATCGATGGCCGTCGCGAGCTGGTCGGCTTTCTTCGACCCAACGAGGAGCGTGTTGCCGGCTTCGTACACGAGTTCCACTCCGTGGCTGCCGGACACATTGTACGCCTTCTTCGCGACGCCCACGCGGATGCCCCACCCTCCGTACTCCCACAACGGGCGGTATTTCCGCGCCCGACACGAACGGAGCCCATCGAGCGGGATCTGCTGGAACGTTCTGTGAAACGGAGAATACTTCAGGAAAAGCCCTGCGGGACGAACCTCGGTCGTCAGCTCGCAACGAAAAAAGAGGTAGAGAAACGCGGCCCCCAACAAAACGTAGAGCCCCCCGACAATCGCGAGTGCTGCGTCGCCCATCGGTTTGTCGCCGAAAGGCCGCCCCAAAACGATCTGCTGGAAGATCGCATACCCGAAGTAAACGATGAGTCCCACACCAATGACGGCCGCGAGGTAAAAGATTTTGTTGTCTCGTACGGGCTGCTTCTCGAAAAACACGGCATCGGGATTTCTCTGCATAGCGCATCCTCTCCTCTTGTCGCCAGGGAGCGAACGTGTTCTTTCCGGAGAATTCTACCTTGTTCGTCGAGCCGGGTTCACTCCCAAAAATGCGAGGAACGCCCGCGAGAGTTCCTCCGCCAGAACGGCGTCGGTCACGGGAGCCGCCGGTTTGGCACTCGACGACAGCTCGGGAAAGAGAATTCTCTCGCGGACCGCGCCGCTCACCATCGCGAGCCCCAGGTGCACGGCAACATCGGGGTTCGGATGGTCCATCTCGCTTCTTCGCGTGAAGAGATACTCGAAAAAACGGGCCTGGGCTGCCGCTTCCGGCGCGGCGAGAGGGAGCGCGGAGAGTCCGCCGGACCCGCCGGCGATCGTCCGGCCCACGAGCGCCCGGAGCGTGCCTCTGTGCCGGCGATGCTGCTGGACGAGCGCGCAGACGAACTGCCGAACGCCGGTCTCGAGCGGCAGGGCGTCCCAGTCACCGGATTCCGCGAGGCGGCGAGTCTCGCGCTCGGTATCCTGGACGAACGCCTCGTGGAGGCAGGCGAATAGGGCGTCTTTGTCCTGGAAGCGGGCGTAGAACGCCCCCACGGACGACCCCGCACGCGCGACGATCTCGTTAACTGAAATACTATCAAAGTGTTTGTCTTGCAGCAGGCTCTGCGTCGCCTCCAGGAACCGTGTGAGCGTCTCCTGGCTTCTTCGCTGCTTGGGGGGTCGGAGGGATATCATATCAGAATTACCATTCTAATTGGCCGCCACGATCAAACGGCACTGTCCGTCGTTGTTCAACGGACGCCCGAGAACTCGGGCCATAACCAGAACGCAAATTCTATTGTGGTCATGAAATCGTGCCGGTCAAGAAGAAACTGGGTCGGTACGGCCTGGGCACCCCCGCCTCGCTCGCTCTTATAAATAGAGGCGGTGCCCGGAGCGGTGGAGCACAACGATTCCGGCGAACCGACCGGTCCGCGATCCGTCGCGGCGGTACGAATAGAAGAGTTCCGGAGTGCACGCGGTGCACATCCCGCTCGTCTCGATCCTGCCGGCAAGGATCCCCGCCTCGAGGAGCTGGTGAGCGTTGGCCTTCGCAAGGTCGAGCCGGCACGACCCCTGAGGATCTTCCACGAGGAAATGCGCCGCCTCTTGTCCGAACTCCCGGCGGTAGGCGCCGGCAACTTCGGTTCCCACTTCGTAGTGGCACGGGCCGACGCACGGACTCACGCCCGCAACGATATCGGAAGGCTTCGAGCCGAAAGCGGCGTTCATCGCCTCGACGGTCTTCTGCGCTATCCGAGCGAGCGTCCCCTTCCAGCCGGCGTGAGCGATGCCGACCACGTTCCTGCCCGTGTCGTAGAACGACACGGCCGCACAGTCCGCGACGAGCACGGCGAGCGGGACATCCGCCTCGTTCGTGATCATGGCGTCCGTATCCGGAAAAGCGTCGTTCTCGATGACCGCCCCTTTCCCCCCATCACGGGCTCGAACGACGGCCACGGCGGATCCGTGAACCTGCCTCGCGAGCGTGAACGTCTCGGGTTCGAATCCGAGGATTTGCGCTACGATCGCCCGGTTCTCGAGAACCGCGTCGGGGTCGTCGCCGACGTGCAGACCGAGATTGAGCGTGTCGAAGGGAGCCTGGCTCCGGCCCAGGCGGCGCGTGGTGACCCCGTTGGTGACGTTCACGTAGGGATCGAAAACGCCGTAGGTGAAGAAGCGGTTTCCAGCGATATCGCGTTCGATCATCGGGCGACTCGGTTTCTGCCCCGCCAACGATTCGTCGGCAGCTCGTCCACAACCCTCGACAACCCCTCGACGCCCCCTGACGCTCACACCCCGCGGAAGATCGTGCCTTCCCTCCCGAAAACCCACCGGCACACCCAGAGGCTCAAGCCCGCGAGAACGATGAGCGACGCGTAGACCTCCATGAGCACGCCGGCATCGATCGTGCCGGCAATGATTTCTTTGGTCGCCAGCGTCACGTTCAGTATCGGGACGAGGGCCGTCGTCGCGTTGAGCGAAATCCCCGGCATGAGGCCCATGAACGCGGGGACGATGATGACGACCATGAGCGGCGTGATGATGCTCTGCGCTTCCTTGAACGACTTCGCGAAGAACGAGAGCGACAGCAGGATACCCGCGAAGAACATCGTCAAGGGAACGAGGAGCGAGAGCAGCAACGCGATCGAGCCGGGTTCGAGCATCCCCAGGATGGCGTTCAGGACTTCCGGAGGGATCTCGGAGCTCTGGCGGATTCCGATGTACAACCCCAGGATCGATACGAGCGCGGTGAGAATCCCCGTGAGGGCGACGACTCCGAATTTTCCGAGAAGGATTTCCAGGCGTCCCGCGGGGGTGGTGAGGAGCGTTTCGAGCGTGCCTCTCTCCTTTTCGCCTGCGGCGAGATCGATGGCCGGATACATGCTCCCCGTGAAGCAGAAGATGATGATCAGGTAGGGCAAGAGCCCTCCGATCTGCTCGGCGAGCTGTTCCTTCGTCGAGGCGAGGTTTTGTTCGCCCGCGTCGACGGTCTCGATGATCGAGAGGTTGAGGGCGAGCGATTCGAACCTTTGCGCGCGGAGGTTCTCCTCGAAACCATCTAGGAGAGAACGCGCGCGTCTCCTCTCGATCGCGGAGTTCTCCGCCGACTTGTGGTACATCGAGACTTTCCCGGCACCGAGCGCCGCGACCTGCTTGTCGAACTCGGGATCGAACACGAAAACGGCGTCGAGACTGTCCGCCCGGACGAGGGCCCTTCCCTCCTCGGCAGTGAAGCCCTCGGCGAGCTTCACGTCGCCACGCGTCGAGAGCATTTCCCGGAATCCCGCGGCATTTCCGTTCGCGACGAGTCCGATTCTGAGCGTCTTCCTTTCCGCCTTCTTCTCGTGAGAGATCAGCATGCTCGACGAGATGCTGATAAGCAGGGGAAAGAGAACGAGCGGGACGAAGACCATCGCGACGAGCGTTCGCCTGTCGCGAAGCGAATCGACCAGTTCTTTTCTAAATACGGTGAGGATGGTTTTCATCGTGGAGCCCCTTCGATGAGACGGATGAACTCTTCTTCGATCGAGCGACCCTGCATCTGATTGGCAAACTCGCCGTAGGTGCCCGAGAACACAAGCCTGCCCTTGTGTATGATCGTCGTGTCATCGCTCAAGAGGCTCACCTCGCCCATGATGTGCGTGGAGAAGATGACGGTCTTGCCCTCCTGTTTGCAGCGGCGAATGAGATCCATGATGTTTTTCGCCGTGATGACGTCGAGCCCGACCGTCGGCTCGTCGAATACGACGATTTCGGGATCGTGGATGATCGTCCGGACGATGGACACTTTCTGCCGCATCCCCGACGAGAGCTTGCCGATTCTCTTCTTCGCGAAATTGTTCATGTCGAGGAGCGTGAAAAGCTCCTCTTTTCTCTTTTCGAAGACGCTCCTCTCCATCCCGTGGAGATCGGCGTAGTACCGGACGATCTCGTCCGCGGTGAGCCGGTCGTAGAGCTTCGTCGTCCCGGTGAGAAAACCGAGCTTCTTGCGGACATCCTGCGGGTGCTCGACCGCGTCGATCCCGGCGACCTCGATCGAGCCGGACGTCGGCTTGATGAGGGTAGCGATCATCCGAAGAGCCGTGGTCTTTCCCGCCCCGTTGGGCCCGATGAGCGAGAAGATCCTGCCCGGCCGGCAGGTGAAACTGATCCCGGCCACCGCTTCGACCGTCCCGTCCGCCCGAGCGCCGGCGGCGTTCTTCATCTCCCGCTTCTGCTGGCGGGAGACCTTGAATGTCTTCCGCAGGTCCTTCACAACGATCATCCGATCTCCTCCAGGCTGTGTCCTCTCCCGCGGAAGCGGCGCGCCCGACACCGTCGCCCGCCTCGACGCCGACCCCTTCGCGACTTCCGACCTTCTACACGCACGCCCCCGGCTATATTCGAGCCCCGCCGATTGTCGCGTACGTCTCGAATTCAGGCGGGTCGAGGATGTGTTTCTTGACGCTGCACGCACCCGCCGCTCTCACCACCGGCCCCCTGTACCTCTCGGGGAAATCAGGCGGGAGCACGATCTCCACGGAAATCTTGCCGATCATCTTCTTCTCGGGATCGGTTTCCGTTCGCATGACCACGCGGATCCCGTCGGTCGGGATGTTCCTCGCCTGGCAGAAGCCAAGAACGTAGTACCCCGAGCACGCCGCCAGAGATCCGAGGAAGAGATCGAACGGAGTCGGCGCGGAGGCCGTTGCTCCGCTCTCCGCCGGCTGGTCCGTTTCGATGCGAAACTCCCTCACCCTGGCTTCGACCTTCCTGCCTCCAGTGAATGTGACCGCGATTTCCATTTTCACCCCTCCGAGGTATCGTTTGGCGCATAGGAGCGCGACCATGCTAACGCAGCCGGAGTCCGGATGTCAACGAGACCGGTGGAGGCGAAAGTCGCGCGCAACTCTTTCTTGCCGGGGAGATTCCGGGCGGCTACTATAGAGAGCGAACCACGACAACGCCCGGCAGCGCCGGGCAGAGGCCAACGCGAAAATGCTCGAGAGAATCAGCGAATTCAATCCGGTAGTGCAGGCGCTCTTCGGCACGCTCTTCACGTGGGGGATGACCGCTGCGGGCGCTGCACTCGTGTTCTTCTTTCAGCGCGAAAACCGCAGGCTCCTCGATGTGATGCTCGGCTTCGCCGCAGGCGTGATGGTCGCGGCCAGCTTCTGGTCGCTCCTCGCCCCGGCCATCGAAATGAGCGAAGGCGGGAGCGTTCCCTCGTGGTTCCCCGCCGTTACGGGTTTTCTCCTGGGGGCTTTCTTCCTGCGCCTCACCGACCGGCTCCTCCCTCATCTGCACATGTTCACGAACATGGATAAGGCCGAGGGAATCCCGACGCACTGGCGGCGGACGACTCTCCTTGTGCTCGCGATCACGCTCCACAACATCCCCGAGGGGCTCGCCGTGGGAGTCGCGTTCGGCGCCGCGGCGCACGGACTCCAATGGGCGACAGTGGCGGGGGCGACGGCGCTCGCGATCGGGATCGGGATCCAGAATTTCCCCGAGGGAGCGGCTGTGTCGGTGCCGCTCGCGAGGGAAGGCGTGTCCAAGGTCAAGAGTTTCTGGTACGGCCAGCTCTCCGGGATAGTCGAACCGGTTGCAGGAGTCATCGGCGCCGCTGCCGTTCTTACGTGGCAGCCGATTCTCCCGTACGCGCTCGCGTTCGCCGCAGGCGCGATGATCTTCGTCGTCATCGAGGAGGTCATCCCCGAGGCGCAGCAGGGCGGTCACGGCGATGCGGCGACGATGGGATCGATCCTGGGGTTCGCGGTCATGATGACGCTCGACGTCGCGTTGGGTTGACGGGAACGCTCGCTCACCTGGAGTTAGAATGATCTACCGGCTCCTCGCCGATTTCGTTCTTGTGTTTCACCTCGCCTTCATCGTCTTCGTGATCTTCGGGGGTCTGCTCGCGTGCAAATGGAGGCGCCTCGCCTGGTTCCATCTGCCGTCGATGGTCTGGGGCGCGCTGAACGAACTCTTCGGGCTCTGGTGCCCCATCACGCCGCTCGAGAACTGGCTCCGCGCCAACGGCGGAGCCGCGAGCTACGAGACGGGATTCATCGAGCACTACATCATGCCCATCGTCTACCCCACCGGCCTCACGCGCGAGATTCAGATCGTCATCGGAAGCGCCATCGTCGTCATGAACGGGCTTGTCTACGGGGTTCTCTTCCGGCGGACATCGAGGCCGGGCGGACGGAGGGTCGAAGGATGATCGCTGCCGGCAAGTCCACAAAATGGCTCCGATGGGGCGCCGCGCTGGCATTCGCAGCGGCTGTGCTGTTCGCGGGAAGGCACGCCGCCTCGCGGCTCGCCGATTCGAACGAGTCCTGGCGCCCTCCCAAAGCCCACTCGGCGCGCGAGCGCGCGGACGAGAGGCGCAAGATGGTTCTCGACCAGATCGAGACCCCGGGATGGACGCGCACCGTCGTCACCGACCCCGCGGTGCTCCAGGCGATGCGCGACGTGCCGCGGCACAAGTTCGTGCCGCGCGAATCGCAGAAACAGGCGTACGACGACACGGCGCTTCCCATCGGCCACGGTCAAACGATCTCGCAGCCCTACATCGTCGCGGTGATGACGGAGCTCCTGCATCTCACACCGGATTCCAAAGTCCTCGAGATCGGCACCGGGTCGGGGTACCAATCCGCCGTTCTCGCGCACCTCACGCCGCACGTGTACACCATCGAGATCGTCGACGCCCTCGCGAAGCGCGCGGCCGAGACGCTCGCCGACCAGGGCTACAAGGACGTCCCCGTCCGCAGCGGCGACGGCTACCTCGGCTGGCCCGAGGCCGCACCGTTCGACGCGATCATCGTCACGTGCGCCGCGGGGCACTTGCCCCTGCCGCTGTGGGATCAGTTGAAACCCGGCGGCCGTATCGTTATTCCCATCGGTGGGACATTCTCCGTGCAGCGTCTTGTCGTCATCGAGAAGACGGAAGACGGAAAAAGGCAGACCCGCTCGATGATGGCGGTTCGCTTCGTGCCGATGACGGGCCGCGCCGCGGCAGAGTGATCCACCCGGCGGGAGAATTCCCGGACCGCAGGAGAACGATCCGTCCTGCGGCGAAGTCCTCCTCCCGTACTGGAAAACGATGTCTCCACGTGCGAGAGAATTCGCCCCCAACGCTGCCTCCTCTCGGGCCGACACGCCGGGTCCGATCGACACTCCTCGCTTGGCCTTTCCCGTTATCGTTCTCTCCGCGGGGCTCCTCGGGTTCGAGATCTCTCTCATGCGCGTCCTTCTGTATGCAAGCTGGTACCATTTCGCGTTTCTCGTCGTGAGCGCCGCACTCCTCGGTTTCGGCGCCAGCGGAACGGTTCTCTGTTTCATGCGGAAATGGCTCGCCTCCCGAGGGGAACCCGCAATCTTCGCGCTCATCGTCGCCACCGCCGTGTCGTTCCCCATTGCCACCGGCATCGCGCAGCACATTCCCGTCGAAGCCCGTTTCGCGCCGGCGCTCCTTGCAAGACATATCGCGTGGTGGATTCTGTACTGGGGCGTTCTCTCCGTGCCGTTTTTTCTCGGCGCGTCGGCGATCGGACTCGCCCTCATCACCGCCGGAGAACGCCTTCCTACGATCTACGCGTGCAACCTCGCGGGAAGCGCCGTCGGCGCGCTCGTCGCGCCGCTCGCGATGCATGCCGTCGCTCCGGCCTGGCTCGGCGCCGTGATGGGAATGATCACGCTCGCCGGCGTTCTGCCGATGCGCCCCCTTCGAACGCGCACGGGGATCTTCGCGGCGATCGCCGCCGTCGCCGGAGCGTGTGTTTTTCTCGCGCTCTCGCCGCCGCGTATACGGATGGACTCCTTCAAGTACGCGAGCTACGCCGCCGATCTCGTGGAGGAGGGACGCGCCGCGAGGATCGCGCGGGCGTACGGCGCCCGCGCGACGGTCGAGATCTACTCGGGGAGCGCGTTTCACGAGCTCGCCTTTCTGTCGCCCGCCGCGGCGCCGCCCCCGATGTTCGCCATCACGCTCGACGGCCACTGGGCCGGTTCCGTGCTCCGCGTTCGCAACGCCGCTGAAGCTCGGGCCGTCGACCATACGATGATGTCGGTGCCGTACGCGTTCGTCGGACACGGGACTCCCGGACCCGCCGTGCTCCTCCTCGGCGAAGCCGGCGGCGCCAATGTGTGGCTCGCCGC
>CAZYCB010000228.1:0-1520 GCA_964645735.1 uncultured bacterium
CGCACCTTTTCCAGATCCTCCGGTCCGGCGTCGGGCGCCACGCGAACTGGCCTGCCGAAGCGCACGTAGACCGTCGTGAAGGGTTTGGGAAACTCGAACGCGTCCCACGAGGAAAACACCCAGTGCGATTTCGAGCTCACGGCGGCCGGGACGACAGGTGCCCCGCTGAGCTTCGAGATCTCGAGGGGCCCGGGCTTCACCTCGTGCTTCGGTCCCTTCGGCCCGTCCACGGTGATTCCGAGATCGAATCCCTCCTCGAGCTTCGCCACGAGCTCGCGAATGGCCCGCGCGCCTCCCCGCGTGCTCGACCCTCTCACGTGCCCGAAACCGAGCTGGCGTATCGTCTGTCCCATGAGCTCCCCATCTTTGTGAGCGCTGGCGAGCACCTGTATCGCTTTGTTTCTGTATCGGTAACTGAGCGGCAGCATCCGCCCGTGCCAGAAGGCGAAGATCACGTGGGGTGCATGAACGCGGGCTTCGTCGACGTATTCTTCCGCGATGATGCGGAACCGCCACGTGCACCCGATGACACGAATCGCGTGGGCGCTCAAGAACCCCCCTATGCGCAGGCGCATGCTCATTTCTGATCGATGATCCGTTCGCACATCTCGGCCACCCGCCGGCATCCCCCTCTGCCCGCGAGCATCGTGTGGAGACGTTTGAAGCTGGCCACCATCGTCTCGCTTTTCCCGCTGTCGCCGAGGAGCGCCAGTGCCTCGCGCGCGATGAACTCCGGCCTGGCGCGCTCCTGAATGAACTCGGGGCACACCTTCTCGCCCAGTATGATGTTTACGAGGCCGATAGTGCTGATCTTGACGAGCGTTCTTGCGATGAGATAGTTGATCGCCGACATCCTGTACACGATGATGAGCGGCGTCTCGCAGAGCGCCCCCTCGAGCGTCGCCGTTCCGGACGCCACGAGAAGCAGTCTCGAGCCGGCCATGATGTCGTGCGTCTTTTCCTCCATGTCGACGTCCACTCCGCTTCGCGATACGATCTTCTCGTAGATTCGCTTGGGGACAGACGGACTCCGTCCGACCGAAAAGCGGATATCCGGATACCGTTTCCGGATCTCCGACGCGGCGCTGAGCAGTATGGGAAGGATGCGCCGGACTTCCGATGTGCGGCTGCCGGGCAGCAGGCCGACACCGGTTCGCGCGGATTGGGGACGCGGCTCGGGCAGCGTGTGATCCTCGACGAGCGGGTGACCGACGAATTCCGCCGGGACCCCATGATCGCGGAAAAATGCCTCCTCGAACGGAAGGATAACGGCCATCTTGTCGACAACTTCGGCGAGCTTACGCGTCCTGCTCCCGCCCCATGCCCACACCTGCGGACTGATGTAATACAGCACGGGGATTCCCAGCTTCTTCGCGTAACCCGCTAGCCTCAGATTCAAACCCGGATAGTCGACAGGTATGAAAAGATCCACGCCCTCGTTCAGTATCTTTTTCAAGCCGCGCTCGAGTCTCGCGAGCCTGGGGAACTTCGTCACCACACCGGAGAATCCGATGATCGCG
>CAZYCB010000229.1:0-5342 GCA_964645735.1 uncultured bacterium
GCAGAAGATCCCCACGAGCTTGTACGGCCGGATGCCCTTCGCCTCCATCATGCGGTAGAACTCCCACATCCCGACGAATATCACCGAGTCGATCAGCAGGAGAAAATGATACCCGCCGGCCCTCGTTATGATGATAAAACAGGGTATGAAGACGACGGACGCGGCGACCCTCAAGAATATGGACGAGTGGAGAAAGGATCTCCGGACGGTGGTGGTCGGTGTGGAATCCATCTTCGACCGCCTAGAGCCCGAACCGCCGCTCGCGCTTCTGGTAGGCTGTGATGCTCTCGATGAGCTCCGATTCGCGATAGTCGGGCCACAGTACGTCGGTGACGACGATCTCTGTGTACGCGATCTGCCACAGGAGAAAGTTCGACACCCTCATCTCGCCGCTCGTGCGCACGAGGAGATCCGGATCGGGAACGGCCGGGTCGTAGAGCGCGTTCCTCACCGTGTCCTCGTCGATCTCGTCGACGTTCGCCTCTCCCCGCTTCACCCGCCCGGCAATCCGCCGCGCCGCATCCACGATCTCCGCCCTTCCCCCGTAGCTGATGGCCAGAGTGAGAACTAGATGACGGTTGCGCTCGAGCTTCGCCATCGTCTCGTCCAGCGCCCACCGTGCCGCGGGTGGAAGAAGATCCAGGCGGCCGATGGCCCGCAGCTGGACGCCGTTCGCGTTGAGTTCCTCGTATTCCCTCCGGAGGACCTCTTCGAGAAGCAGCATCAGCCCGCCTACCTCTTCCTTGGACCGCTTCCAGTTTTCGAGGGAAAAAGTGTAGAGGGTGAGGTAAGGAATCCCGATCTTCGCCGCCGTCCGGATCACGGCGCGCACGGACTCTCTTCCCTCGCGGTGGCCTTCCAAGCGGGGCAGCTTGCGTTTCTCCGCCCACCGGCCGTTGCCGTCCATGATGATGGCAACGTGTCGAGGGAGGTTCTCCGACTTCTTGAGCCGTTCGATGCGGTCGTCGATGTCGCTCTTCATTCGATCCGCCAAAGAGGGGGGCATCGAGCCCCTCGGCCGTCCTGCGGCGTCGCCCCCTCGCGCGTCACACTTCCATGATCTCTTTCTCTTTGGCCACCAGCACCTCGTCGACCACCTTCACGAACTTGTCGGTCATTTTCTGGACTTCTTCGACGCGTGCGTGCATCTCATCCTCGGAGATCTTGTGCTCGTGCTCGAGCCGTTTGAATTTCTCGTTCGCGTCGCGCCTGACGTTGCGCACGGCGACGCGCGTTTCTTCTCCGTATTTTTTCACGACCTTGACGAGTTCTTTCCTCCGCTCCTCGGTGAGGGCCGGAATGGGCAGCCGGATCAGCGCGCCGTCGATCTGAGGGTTCAAACCGAGTTCCGACGCCCGGATCGCCTTGTCGATCTCGGCGACCATCGCTTTCTCCCACGGCTGGATGGTAATCAATCGGGGCTCGGGGACGGCGATGCTCGCCACCTGACGCAGCGGCACCGGCTGACCGTAGTAATTCACCCGAACACCCTCCAGAAGTCCCGGGTTCGCCTTGCCCGTGCGAATCCCCATCAGTTCGTGCTTGAGGGTCTCGATGGACTTGTTCATCGATTCTTCCGAGTGCTTGATAACCTCGTTCGGCACAGCAAACCACCTTCCTTACTGAACAATGGTTCCTACGCGCTCACCCTTCAAGATCCTCTGAAGATTCCGTTCTTCATTGAGATTGAACACCACGATCGGCAGCGAGTTCTCCATACAGAGCGAAACGGCGGTGGCGTCCATCACCTTCAGCCCCTGGTTGAGGACGTCGATATAGTGAAGCGAGTCGAATTTCTTGGCGCTGGGGTTCTTGACCGGGTCGGCATCGTAGACGCCGTCGACCTTCGTTCCCTTGAGGACCGCCTCGGCCTGGATCTCTATGGCCCTCAGGGCCGCCGCGGTGTCTGTACTGAAGTAGGGGTTGCCTGTCCCGCCGGCGAAGATCACGACGCGGCCCTTTTCGATGTGCCGTATCGCGCGCCGTCGGATGTACGGCTCGGCGAGCTGGGCCATCGCTATCGCCGTCATCACGCGGGTTTCGACGCCCTGTTTCTCGAGGGCCGCCTGGAGCGCGAGGGCGTTGATGACCGTGGCGAGCATTCCCATGTAGTCGGCGCTCACCCTGTCGATCCCCCGTTCGCTCGCCGCGGTTCCTCTGAGGATGTTCCCGCCCCCGATAACGACGCCCACTTCGGCGCCGAGACCGAGCGCCCCGGCGACCTCGCCGGCGAGGCGGGCGAGCCGTTCGACGCTGATCCCGTCTCCGTCGGGGTGACGGACGAGTTCACCGCTCAGCTTGAGCAGCACCCTCTTATACCGGAGGTCGGTCGCCAAAACACTCCTGCGTTCACTGCCCGATCTGGAAACGCGCAAAACGGACGATTTTGATGTTCTCGCCCAGTTTGGCGATGAGCTCGTTCAAGAGATCGCGGACCGTCTTGGTGTCGTCCTTGATGAAAGGCTGGTCCAGCAGACAGCTCTCCGTATAGAACTTCTCGACTTTGCCTTCAACGATTTTCTCGAGGACGTTCTGCGGCTTCTTCTGCTCGAGGGCCTGGGTCCGGAACACCTCGCGCTCCTTCTCGAGGACCTCCGCAGGGACCTCCTCGCGGGTGAGCGCGAGCGGCGCGGCGGCTGCCACTTGCATCGCTATGTCGCGGCCGAACGTCTGGAATTCGTCCGTCCTCGCGACGAAGTCGGTCTCGCAGTTCAGTTCGACCAGGACACCGATGCGGCTGCCGGGATGAATGTAGGAGAGAACGAGTCCCTCCTTCGTCTGACGGTGGCTCTTCTTCTGCGCCGTGGCAAGACCCTTCACGCGCAGGTAGTCGATCGCCTTCTCCATGTCCCCGTTGCTCTCCTTGAGCGCCGCCTTGCAGTCCATGAAACCCGCGTTGGTCCGCTCTCTCAGCTCTTTCACGAGCGATGCCGATATCTCCATTTCAGCCTCCCTCTAGGCGACAGTCCCTTCTCCCTGTTTCGATTTCGCTTCCTTCAGAACCTCGGCCTCCTGCCCCTCCATGTAGCGGGCGCGTCCGTCGATGACCGAGTCAGCCACCATGCGGCAGAAGAGCCTTATCGCCCTCATCGCATCGTCGTTGCTCGGAATCGGGTAGTCGACTTCCTCCGGGTCTGCATTGGTGTCGATCAAGCCGATGATCGGGATGCCGAGTTTTCTCGCCTCTCTCACCGCGTTGTATTCCTTTTTTGTGTCGATGACGAAGAGAAGCGCCGGCAAGCGGTCCATGTGCCGGATCCCGCCGAGGGTCTTGAGCAGCTTCTCCCTCTCCTTGCCGAGCTTCAGTGCTTCTTTCTTGGAGAACTGTTCGATCTTGCCGTCGACCTCGAGAGATTCCAGATACTCGAGTTTGCCGAGGCTTTTGCGGATCGTCCCGAAGTTCGTGAGCGTGCCGCCCAACCACCGCTCCGTCACGTACGGCATGTCGCAGCGTGCGGCTTCCTCCTTGACCGCGGTCTTGGCCTGCATCTTGGTTCCGAGAAAAAGGACCGTCTTGCCCTGTCCGGCCAGCTCCTGAACCACGGCTTGCGACTTCTGGGTCGCGTCGAGCGTCTTTCTCAGATCGATGATGTGAACGCCGTTCTTTTCGGCAAAAATAAAGGGCTTCATTTTCGGGTTCCACCGCTTCGACTGGTGGCCAAAATGAACCCCTGCCTCCAACAGATCCTTGAGGGTGATCTCACCCATGATCGAACCTCCTCGGGTTGGGCCTCCACCGTCGCGGCTGCCCATTCTCCCCTCGGGGAGAACACCCGGACAGCCGGTTTGAGACGGTGTGCGTGATACGTTTCACTCCGCCGGCGAAGCGACCGAAGGTCCCGACGGCGGATGGCCGAGCGTTGCACGCAGCATGCAGCCGCGCTCGCCGCTCGATGACGATCGGAACAGGACTATCTCTTGGAGAACTGGAAGCGTTTGCGTCTGCCCGCCAGCCCGTACTTCTTGCGCTCCTTCATACGGGGATCTCTCGTGAGAAAACCCTTCGTACGGAGAACGCCGTGGAGACGGTCGTCGACCTTCGTGAGCGCTCTCGCGATACCGAGCTTGAGGGCGCCGGCCTGCCCGGCCACTCCGCCGCCGCTCACGGTAGCGGTGATGTCGTACTTGCCGAGAGAATCGGTGACCTCGAGAGGTTCGCGGACCTGCATAACGAGGACTTCGCGCCCGAGGTAATCCACGAGCTCCTTGCCGTTGACGAGCGTTTTGCCCGTCCCCGGCCGGAGAAAAACGCGGGCGACAGCTTCCTTACGCCGTCCGATGGCCGATACCTGTGTTTTTTGTTCCATAAGAGTAGTTCCTCAGATTACCTCGATAGCGCAACGCGCCCCACGGGGCCGTTGCACGCCCACAACTATTCACGTACGTAAAACGTCACTTGCCGATGGCGAGCGCCTTCGGCTTTTGGGCTGTATGAGGGTGTGCGGGACCCGCATAGACCTTGAGCTTCTTCAGAAGCCGTCTCCCCAGGCGGTTCGACGGCAGCATTCCCTTGACCGCGTGGCGGATAACCCGTGACGGATCCTTCTGCATGATCTCCTGGATGTTCCGGAATCTCAAACCGGCCGGATAGCCCGAGTACTTCCAGTACGTCTTCTGCTGTCCTTTTTTCCCGCTCAGGTAGATCTTCTCCGCGTTCACGACAACGACGCAATCGCCGAGATCAAAATGGGGCGAGTACTCGGGACGGTGTTTCCCCCTCAGAATCCCCGCCACCTGGGTGGCCAGACGACCGAGGGGCTTATTGTCCGCATCGACAACGTACCATTCCCCTACGACGTCCGCTTTCTTGACTGTATGCGTTCTCATTGTGTTCCCTTCGCTTTTTTTGAAAGATCGTAATTATATAGCAGTTAGGCGGGCGCGAAGTCAAGGGGAAAAGCCCGAAAAAGTCGCCGCTCCGGAGGGCGATGCCGTCAAATGGGAGGAGAGATGCCTGCGGAAGCCCGCACCCTTCCCGAGGCCCCAGCCGCTATCCTCCGGCATCGCTTTCGGCGGAACGCGTAAGGCCTTTTGGAATAATAACATCGCTTCCGGCGATGAACGCCACCACAAGCGATAGCAAAAGGATCGTCTCGACGGCGAGGGCAGCCGGGCCCACTTCTGCGGAGGGGAGCACCAAGACGAGTTTTTCCGCGAAGAGCCCCGCACCCACAAGGACGGCGATTGCCGCCACGGCCGGCGGGCGAGTTTTGACCGTCCCGGAGAGAAGCACGACGAAGGGGATCACCCACACCGACACGAGCACCGCGCGTGAAAGCCACGCGTACGGCGGCTCGCTCACGCGCGTGAGAACGTATCCCACTTCCTCGGGAATGTTGCCG
>CAZYCB010000230.1:0-3160 GCA_964645735.1 uncultured bacterium
CCAACTGACCCGCCGCGTTGTAGATCTTGAGTGACACGGGACCCGCCGAGGCGATCGAGTACTTGATCGTCGTCGTGGGATTGAACGGGTTCGGGTACGCGTTCTCGAGACGATTGGAGAAGGCGATCGGATCGATGCCGGTTGGCGTGGGTACTACGCTCACAGTCCAATGGAGCAGATCCTTCAGATACATGACTCGGTCCGGCGGAAACACCGTGTCGTCATCCCGCGTGGCATTGAATCCGAATCCCGCCAGGTGGAAGCGCGCCGTCGAACCGGCCGCGTTCGATGTCGCCTGGTAGACCGCTGCGGGGGCATTGGCGTCGTTGTTGTAGAGGTGGGATACCCTGGACTGCAATCCTATCTTATTGACCGAGTCAAAATTGTTAACCACCGGGCACCCGCCGTACGCGTAGAACGTCTCGGGAATCCATGGGCTCAGAGCCACCGGATGGACTTTCGGAGAGATCGTTCCCGTGATCGCCGCCTGATTCCCATTCACCAGCACGTGATTCATGTAGATGTTCTTGAGATTCACGGCACCGGTGCCGGTGAGGGTCGACCAGTCTTCGACGACGTCATCTCCCCAGTACGCCCACGCCGGATTGTCCGGGTGCTGGTCGAGGAACGTATACGCCATGCCGAAGTCGTCGGATTTCTCGAGACTGCTCCCGCCGAGCGCCACCCCGCCGTCGCCCATCAAGCTTCCATAGAGATCCGAGCAGTCCCAGAGCACGAGCTGGTAAACCTCGACGGGATCGCCGATCAACTGGGTCTGCACGTTCTTCACGCGCGACGCGAGGCTATTGCCGACAGCCGACGACGGGCCGAGAACGTCGAAGCGATCGACGCGGCTCTCGAAGTTAATGAATCGGAACGCCCAATCGAAAAAGAGCTGCGCGGGCCCGCCCCTGTCGTCGGCGTCGTCGACGTAGAGCATGTCGCCGAGGTCGCCCACATTACGCCCCGCATCGGGAAGCACCGACCACTCGCATGGACTCGCGATCGCCTCCGCGAGATCGCTCGTTTGCACCCATGAGCCCTGCCCGTTGTACGTGCGGTACGCATAGCTCCACTGGTTGTTAGCACTCTTGGCCGCGAGAATGTAATGGATCACATCGCCCGGCGAAAAGATGCCCGTGTTCGCCGCGACGTTCTCGTTCGAGTGCTTGTAGTGAGGTCCCGTCGGGCCGGAGCCAAGGTCCATGAGGTCGCAGCAAAACGTGTTGGCAACCGTCTTCCACGTCGAACCGCTCCTGTAATACGTCTTGTCCATCCTGTAGGCGTCCCAGCCTGTGGGGGTGAGTCCGGCGACAAGAGGCCAGCGGAGAATTCCCGTGTACGGCTCGCCTCCGTACGCCCGGTTGTCGGGGGACTGGATCGCGATGCCACTCTTGCCCGGGATCGGAGTCCCGTAGCGGTCGGTCACTTTGACGAAAGCGTAGACAGCTTTTCCCGGACGTCCGCCGGTGTTGTCGTCGGCGAGGCCGGCCGGATCGGACACGAGAACCACCATCGAGTCTCCGGGCAAGATGTTGACCTTCGTCGAAGGCAGAATGTCCATCGCCATGTCGCAGCGGGCGTAGTCCACCGGGCCGACTCCGCCCTCTTCGGGGAAGTTATCCTGCCAGCAGTGATAGTCACGAACGCTCCACTGCGGCCCCGCGACACCCGCGCGAACGACCCTCACCTGATCGAACAACGGGGCATGGCTGTGACACTCCTCCCAGCAGGAGGAGACATAGCACAAATCGACCGCTCCAAGCGCGACTTGCATCTCGTTATCGCCTGCGTTCATGTATGGACCGATTTCGATCTGCTGACGGATCCAGTCCTTGTTGCCGCCGTAGTACACGGCGTTGTTGTCTCTCCAGGTCGTTGGGCAGCCGCCCGTCGTCGTGTTCCGAGTGCGGACTGACCAGACGTAGAACTGCATGTTGTCGAGCGGCAGGTCACGATACGTCAGGAACTGCAGCAGGAACGAAGTTCCCGATCCCGAAATTGGAATCCATGGCGACCAGATCTCGTTGTTCATGTAGAGCCCGTTTTCGTCCGGGCCGTACGGCATCGCGCCCTGGAGGGGCCAGCCGCCGCAGGCGTAGTTCGTGATCGACGGGTTATCGAAAAACGCCCAGAGATACGAGCGCTGTTTGAAGCACGGATCTTCCTGGACGAGGCTCGTGCCGTGCACGAGCTTCGCATAGAGACCAAACCCCGGGAGGATCGTGGCGGCCCATCTGCCGTCACTCGACTGCAGGGCGCCGCACGCCTCGTCCTCCCAATCCTCGACGGGGCCTCCATTGATCGAGAGGTTGTCGATCTTGACCGCCCCGTCAGTAGTCGGAGCCAAACCGTCCTCGTCGCTGTACGCTCCGTCCGACTCGAAATGGATGCGAACCTTCGTTGATCCGAACGGCGATGTCACGCTCTCGGACCGGCTTCCGGTGCCGGAGTATGACCCTTGACCGGCGTTTACCGTGGTGTCCTTATTCCACCAATCGGCTAACGGATCCCACCATTCGAGGTACGCGTAGTCGTAACCGGCTTCGCACTCCCATGCGATCGAATAACTGAGAGTCAAGACATTCTGGGTTTCGAGGCTCTGATCCCAACGGTTTCCGTACCCGGGGAGCGTTACCCATCCACACCAGGGATCGCCGTTCGTCGACCACCGTCCGCACCACATCGACTTCGTCCCCGCGATGGGAGTGATCGGATCACACCCCTCGACCGATCCGGCGACGTGGAAATATGTGGCGAGCTGCACGGTCATATCATGCGCCGTCCATCCCTGCGGGTCGGGTAAACCGTTGGTGTCGAACTGCCACCCGCCCAGCACAAACGTGTCCGGTGCGGCCTGCAAGGCGGATGGAAACGTCCAATGACCGATCTCGGGGGGATTCGAGGGCTCGGTGGGCATCACCATGATCTTGTAATCAGCGAGCGACCCCGGCGCGGACTTCGCCGAGGCCGGGGATGCCGCGACCACCGCAGCCATAACGACACAGCTAAGCACGGCCAATACGCGTTTCATCACGCCTCCTCATGGAAGAACGGGCGATCGATTCAATCCTATTTCAAAAACACCATCTTCTTTGTCTGCTCGAAGTTCTTTGCTGTCAACTTATAGAAGTACACGCCGCTGGCCACCGTTTGGCCG
>CAZYCB010000231.1:0-4375 GCA_964645735.1 uncultured bacterium
CCCTGCCAGATGAACACCCTGTCGAACACCGAAGTGTCGTAGTTCGCCACGAGGTCGTTGAGCGCCCTGGCGTCGTACGTCAGAAGAACGATGGGAATGTCGCCCGACGCTTGCCTCGCCCTGCTGGCAAAATCGAGTCCCGGCATATCTTCGAGACCGAGCGACGTGATGACGAGGTCGAATCGCGTCTCCCCTCCGAGCATCGACAGCGCTTCCTCTCCGTTCGACACCCTCGTGATCCGCGGAGCGTCGCTGAGGTTCAACCCCATGTACTCGCTGAGAAGCGACTCGTGGAGACGGCCATCCTCGGCGAGGATGAACGAATCGTAGACGCTGGATGCGAGGAGGATGTGGTGGACCTTGCGGCGCAGAAGGTCCTGAAACCGCTGGAATCGGTTTTCGTAACCGTGTTCGAGATCGAACAGATCAGGGTCTTTCATGAAGCTCACCCGGCGTTTCACGACATGCAGGGACATCGCGCGCCCCCGGCGCGCACACGACTCGCACCATAATAGAAAACGGAGTGGAAATCTTCCACTCCGTTTTCCGTCATAAACACGCCCCGAGCGTCCGTCACACGACGCCCATATCCATCATCGCATCGGCTACCTTGAGGAAGCCGGCGATGTTGGCGCCGTTTACGTAGTTGCCGGGCGTTCCGAAGCGTCCCGACGCGTCGACGCAGGACTTGTGGATGTTCTTCATGATCCCGTGCAGCCTCTGGTCGACCTCTTCCCGGCTCCAGCCCAGCCGCATCGAGTTCTGAGACATCTCGAGACCCGACACCGACACGCCGCCGGCGTTCGCCGCCTTTCCCGGACCGTAGAGGATCTTGGCGTCGAGGAACACGTTGACGCCGTCGGGGGTCGTCGGCATGTTCGCCCCTTCGGAAACGACGTACACGCCGTTCTTGACCAGGTTCGCCGCATCTTTCCCGTTGATCTCGTTCTGTGTCGCCGACGGGAACGCGCAGTCCGCCTTGTGATCCCAGAGCGGGTTGTACTCGGTCTTCGAATCGATCGGCGTGTACTTCGCGCCGTTGAACTTGTCCGCGTACTCCTTCATGCGGCCGCGGCGGATGTTCTTGAGCTCCTTCACCCACGCGAGCTTCTTGCGATCGATGCCCTCTTCGTCGTAGATGTAGCCGGCCGAATCGGAGAGGGTGAGCACCTTGCCGCCGAGGTCGAGGATCTTCTCGACCGCGTACTGCGCGACGTTGCCCGACCCCGACACGAGGCATCTCTTGTCCTTCAGGGTCTCGTTGCGCGTCCCGAGCATCTCAGCGGCGAAGTACACGGCGCCGTAACCGGTGGCCTCCGGACGAATGAGCGATCCGCCCCAGTTGATGCCTTTACCAGTGAGAACGCCGGTGAACTCGTTTCTCAGCTTCTTGTACTGACCGAAGAGGAATCCGATCTCGCGACCGCCCACGCCGATATCGCCGGCGGGAACGTCCGTGAACGACCCGATGTGGCGGTAGAGCTCGCACATGAAGCTCTGACAGAACCGCATGACTTCCATGTCGCTCTTGCCTTTGGGGTCGAAGTCGGAACCGCCCTTGCCGCCGCCCATCGGCAGCGTCGTGAGGCTGTTTTTGAACACCTGCTCGAAAGCGAGGAACTTCAGGATGCCGAGATTCACTGACGGGTGAAAACGGAGACCGCCTTTGTACGGTCCGATCGCGCTGTTCATCTGGATCCGGAATCCTTTGTTCACGTGGATCTCGCCCTGATCGTCGACCCAGGGGACACGAAAGAGGATCACGCGCTCCGGCTCCACGATCCGATCGAGGATCTTCGCCTTTCTGTACTCCGGGTGCCGTTCGAGAACGACCTGCAGCGATTCCACGACCTCTTGAACGGCCTGATGAAACTCGGGCTCGGCCGGGTTTTTCGCTCTGACTTGAGCCATGAATTCTTGTACGAATGTTGACATGCGCTCTTCCTTCCTCCCAATAGGGGCACTTGCGCGTTCCATTATTATGCCAAACGGCCCGCCGATATAACCGGCAGACCGCTGGGACCAACCGGAGCTTCCTCCAAAAAACAGCGCGAGGATTCTAGCCGGAGGGGGGTGAGATGTCAACACCCTTGCGAACACCCTCATCCGCCGATCGGCCGCCGATCGGCCGCCGATTCCGGTTGAAATGCGGTGACCGGCGGGTCATTATTTTGCACTGCGTTCGCCCACCGACCTTTCGACAGGAGTGAAACAAATGATAAAAGCCTTCCCGGCCCGCCGGAGCTGGAAACCCGGTCTGGCCCTCGCCGTCGCGTTTGCCCTTTTCTCGGCCGGCCCGGCGCTGCCCGCAGGCCCGGTCACCCCCGAGGATGTCCTTGGAATAAAAAGCGTTGCATCAGCAGAGATAGACGCGGGCGGCGACTGGATCGCGTACACGGTCCGGGTCCCCCGGACCCCCGGCGACAAACCGGGTGCCGGCTACCAGGAGCTCCACATCGCATCCACACGAACAGGCGAACTGCGGCCGTTCATAACAGGGAAGGTTTCGATCTCCTCTCCCCAGTGGAGCCCGGATGGTTCCCGGATCGCATTTCTCACCAAGAGGGACGAGAAGGAAAAGACGCAGGTGTGGATCATCCCTGCCAACGGGGGCGAGTCGTTTCGCGTGACGCAGTCGCAGTCGAACGTCCTCGCGTTCCGCTGGCATCCCGACGGCACACAAATCGCGTACCTCGCAGCGACTCCGGAGACGAAGAGGGAAAAGGAACTCGCAGACAAGGGGTTCGGATTCGTCTATTTCGAGGAGAATCTCAAAGACCGGAACCTCTATGTTGTTTCGGCGGACGGAGCGAGCGGCGCGAAGGCGCGGCGTCTCACGGAGGGGATCACCGTCTGGGATTTCGAGTTCGCCCCGGACGGCGCGAAGATCGCCTTCGGCGGAAGCGAGAAGAACCTCGTCGATTACGAATACATGTTCCAGAAGATCTACATTCTCGACGTAGCGAACGGAAAGTACAGTCAGCTCACGACCAACCGGGGCAAGCTCGGAAACTTCGCCTTCGCCCCGGATGGATCGAAGATCGCGTACACGGCGGGAATCGAGCAGTGGGACCACGCGGCAAGCCAGGCTTACGTGATCCACACGAGCGGCGGCGAAGCACTCAACCTTACGCCGCCTGATTTCCGCGGTCACATCGCGTGGGTCGGATGGAAGGACTCGAAGACCGTCCTCTACCTCGCCGGGGAGGGAGTCTGGAACACTCTGAATCTCGTCGGCGCCGCCGGGGGCAAACGGACGACGATCCTCGACTCCGAAAAGACGGGCGTCACGTTCGGCACGCCCACGTATTCGAGCGACGCCATGGATTTCGCCTTCGTCGGGAACGCGAACGACATCCCTTCCGACCTCTTCCACTGGCGCATGGGAAAATCCATCGACCGCATTACCACGGTCAACCCGTGGGTATCGGAGAGGTCGCTGGCGACGCAGCAGGTCGTTCGTTACGGCGCGCGCGACGGGCGGGAAATCGAAGCGATACTCTACTACCCCGTCGGCTACCGCGACGGCGAGAAGTACCCGCTCGTCGTCACGGTGCACGGCGGTCCCGAATCCCACTATTCGAACGGCTGGCATACCGGCTATGGACAGCCCGCTCAGATCCTGGCCGGGAGAGGCTACTTTGTGCTGCTCCCCAACTACCGATCGAGCACGGGTTACGGTGTGGACGTGATTCGGACGGACCACCTCGGCGATCCGGCAGGCAAAGAATTCGACGACATCGCCGACGGGATCGACTACCTCGTGGGGAAGGGATTCGTGGACAAGGATCGCGTCGGGCTGGGCGGCGGCTCGTACGGGGGTTATGCCGCGGCGTGGTTCTCGTCGTACTACACGGAAAAGGTGAAAGCGGTGTGCATGTTCGTCGGAATCAGCAATCTCGTGAGCAAGGGCGGAACGACGGATATCCCTTACGAGGAGCTTTACGTTCATTCCAGCAAGAAGCTCGAAGATATGTGGGATTTCGCCTTGAAGCGAAGCCCCATTTACTACGCCCACCAGAGCAAGACCGCCGTTCTCATTCTCGGCGGCAAAGACGATCCCCGCGTGAGCCCGTCGCAGAGTCTCGAGTACCACCGCCGCCTCAAAATGAACGACCACCCGGCCGTCCGTCTCGTCCAGTACCCCGGCGAGGGACACGGGAACCAGAAACAGCCTGGACGCGCCGATGCGCTCTACCGCTCGCTCGAGTGGTTCGACTGGTACGTGAAGGACGCGAAACCGCTCGACGGCCCGATGCCGCCACTCGACGTGAGTAACAGCTACGGACTCGAGCTTCCGAAGGATTGATTCGGCGCGGGGCTAGAGCGTGCGCGGTGGAGTTGTTGAGAGCCCGGCGCTCCGCTTCCCTCGGCT
>CAZYCB010000232.1:0-9246 GCA_964645735.1 uncultured bacterium
CGACGAAATCGGCGAGATGACTCTCACGATCCAGGTTAAACTCCTGAAGGTCCTCGAGCGAATGGTCTTTCGGCGGGTCGGCGGAACGGCCGATATCCACGTGAGTGTTCGCATCATCAGTGCGACGAATCGGGATCTCAAGAAGGAAGTCGACGAGAGCCGGTTCCGGCCGGACCTGTACTACCGCCTCAAGGTGGTTCCCGTGTACGTGCCGGCCTTGCGCGAGCGCAAGGAAGACCTCCTCGCCTTCGCCAAGTACTTCATCAACAACTTCAACAAGCAGTTCAACAAGAACTTCGAGGTGATCAGCGAAGGCGCGCAGAGGGCGATGTTCGACTACCAGTGGCCGGGAAACATCCGCGAGCTGAGGAACAGCATCGAGCGTATCGTTCTTCTCGAGCAAGGGCCGGAGCTCAAGGCCGAACACCTGCCGTTCTCGGGTGCCCAGCTGGAGGACAGCAGTGTAGGAAAGCGGATCGACGAGATTCTGTCCCGGCCGATACCCGAAGAGGGGATCGATTTCGAGAAGCTCGTCTGTGAGGTCGAGAGGGGGATGATCGTCAAGGCCTCGGATCAAGCGAAGTGGAACCAGAGCTTGACTGCGCGGCTGCTCAATCTCAAGCGCGACAAGCTCCGCTACAGGATGAAGGCCTACAATCTGGGCGACGACCAGGAGGTGCCTGCGGCATGAAGTGGCGGTTCGGGGGACTGGGCGTCCTTCTGCTCGTGGTGCTGGGGTGCGGTGTTTATGGGACGAGTTCCAGAACGGCCAAAGACATCAAGTCCGTGGCTGTGCCATTCTTCACCAATCAGACTTCGGAGCCCAACCTCGAAATCACGGTGACGGAGAGAGTCATCGACAATCTCATAGCTGACAACACGCTCTCGGTGAAGAGCGAATCGAACGCGGATGCGGTGCTCGAGGGCAAGATCGTCTCTTTCCGGAACGCCCCGTTTTCCTTCAATCGCGATCTCAACGCGGAGGAGTACCACGTGGTGGTGACCGTGGAGGCCACGCTCTACGGCCGGCGCCTCGAGCAGCCGATCTGGGAGAAACAGATCATAAAGGGAGACGGTTCGTATTTCCTCGACAACGTGGAGGAGGGCTTCCGCTACGAGGACGCCATCGACGAGGCGATCAAGGAGATCACCGACCGCATTCTGAATCTCACGGTGCAGGACTGGTAACTGGTCGAGACGATGGGACGCACGCTGCAGCGCTACAAGAAGCTCTTCGACCAGGTGAAGAAGGATGCACCGTACTGGGTGTACTTCCTCTACGGTCCGGAGGAATTCCTCAAGAAAGAGTTCGTCGGCGAGCTGATGAAGGCCCGTCTCTCGGAGCAGAATCGGGCGTTCAATCTCGATATCTTCCACGCGGATGAATTTGACCGCGACGCGTTTGCCGACCGGATCACGTCGTATCCACTTTTCACGGATCGCCGGATGGTCATTCTGAAGAGTTTCGAGAGCCTCCCCGTGGCGAGCCAGGATGCCGTCCTGGAGCGCGCGGAAGCGGTGGCCGAACCGGTGATACTGGTGGTCGAGACGCCCAGCACCAAGCTGGACACGGCGCGGCTGAAACGTCTCGAACAGATCGCAGCCAAGAAAGGTGTGTCCTTCTGCTTCCAACACCTCTCGGACGACGAGACAGTGGAGAGGGCCAAGACACGGCTGCACCGGGAGGGGTACAGCATCGCGCCCGATGCGTTGGAACTCCTCGTTGACTCGGTGGGCACGAACCTCATCGATCTCGCGAACGAGATTGAGAAGATCGTGCTTAGTACCGATGCCGGTACGGTGATCGAGAGGGAACACGTGGCGAGCGTGGTGGGGAGGTACCGGACGGAGAGCCTCTACGCCCTTCTGGACCAGATCGGCTCCCGGGACACCGCCGCTCAAGTGGCCACGATGCACCGCGTCATCGACGGCGGCGAAGAACCGGTGTTCGTGCTCGCGATGATGCTGAGGCGTGTGATTCAGCTTCTGCACGTGCGGCTCTACACTGAAGAGCAAGGGGGGCGGGGCAAGTCCGGGGGGCGGCCCGCGAAGGTCTCGGCGAGCGACTTCCAGGCGAGGATTCTCCTCGAACAGGCGGGGCGTTTCGAGACGGAAGACCTAAGAATCTTTCTCAGCAACCTTCGCTGGGTGGACGTGAAGATCAAGTCCACCAATCTCGAGTCGCGGCACCTTCTGGAAACAGCACTCCTCGCGTCCGCGCGGAGGAAAACTCTTGCCCTCCATAGCGATTGAGTATAGAGTGCTTCGCGTACAGCGGAGGTAGTGAGTTATTGCCATGTCGCGGGCTCGTGCTCGCGAAGCGGCATGGCGGGACCTGGATCGGGGGGATGAAATGCCGGCCAGTACGTTGATCGATGTCGATGATGTGAGCTTAGAGCAGGAGATCCGCCGCACGGGGGTCCCCATCGTGATTGATTTCTGGGCGCCGTGGTGCCAACCGTGCAAACTCGTCCACCCGATCCTTGAAAAGATGGCGGAGCGATACGGGAGCACCGTGAAGTTCCTCCGCATGAACATCGACAAGGAGAAAGTCAAGCCGGCTCAGTACGCCATTCGAAGCATTCCAACGCTGTTGTTCTTCAAGGATGGCACCATCAAGAACCAGTTGACCGGTCTTCAGTCGGAAAACAGCATCGATCAGGCGATTCAGAACCTCTTGTAATCTCCCGTCGGCGAAATCGTCATACCCGGGTGTGAACATGTCGAGATACCCGCATCGAGAAATCGAGCAGAAATGGCAGAAACGCTGGGCGGATGAGCGGCTCATGGCCGTCGATTTGTCCCGCGTGGAACGCAAGTACTACTGTCTGATGATGTATCCGTACCCCTCCGGCGAGCTGCACGTGGGACACGGCCGGAACTACGTCATCGGGGATGCCCTCGCGCGGCTCAAAATGATGGAAGGGTACAACGTGCTCGCTCCCATGGGATGGGACGCGTTCGGGCTGCCCGCCGAGAATGCCGCGCTGACACAGGATGTTCATCCGGCCGTCTGGACCAGGGACAACATCGCGCGTATGAAGAGTCAGTTCTACCGGTGGGGCGTTGTGTACGACTGGTCGAGGGAGGTTGCCTCGTACGACCCGGGTTACTACAAGTGGACCCAGTGGCTCTTCATTCAGCTTTTCAACGAAGGGCTTGCGTATCGCAAAGCCGCCTCGGTGAACTGGTGCCCGTCGTGCCGGACGGTGCTCGCCAACGAACAAGTGGTTGGCGGAATATGCGAACGGTGCGCAAGTGAGATTACGGAGAGGTTTCTCGAACAGTGGTTTTTCAAAATCACGGAGTTCGCGGATGCGCTTGTCGACGATCTGGAACAGCTGGGATCATGGCCGGAGCGCGTGCTCACGATGCAGCGGAACTGGATCGACAGGAGCAACGGATTGGAGATCCGCTTCCCGGTAAAGCCGCTCGCAGGACCGCAAGAAGGACCGGATCACTTCTCCTGCTTCACGACGCGGCCGGACACGATTTTCGGGGCGACTTTCCTTGTCGTCTCGCCGGAGCACGCCGGAGTCCCCAGACTCGTTTCCGGGACCGGGAGGGAAGCGCTGGTGAGGGAGTTCGTGGAAGCCGAACGTGTGGAAAAACTGAGCGGCCGGGCGCGGATGGAGCCGCGCAAGACGGGGATGTTCACGGGGAGATGCGCCGTCAATCCGTTCAACAACGAAGAAATGCCGATCTATCTCGCCCCCTACGTCCTCATGGAGTACGGAACGGGTGCGATCATGGCGGTTCCCGCGCACGACGAACGCGACTTTGATTTCGCGAAGCGCTTCGAGCTTCCGATACGCGAGGTCGTGCGGCCGAAGGACGGTGGCAGTCCGTATCCCGCGGGGGCGTACCCGGGCAAGGGGCTCGTCGTCGATAGCGGTCCCTACACGGGCCTGGAGAGCGACGCCGCGTTCGACAAGATCGCGGTATGGGCGGAAGATCACGGCGTTGGAAAACGAATGACGAACTACCGGCTGCGGGACTGGCTGGTCTCGCGGCAAAGATATTGGGGGACGCCGATCCCCATGGTTCACTGCGAGCACTGCGGTGTGGTTCCGGTTCCGGAGGCCGAGCTGCCTGTCCTCCTGCCCGAAGGCGTCGATTTCAGGCCGCGTGGAGACGGTAAAAGTCCGCTGGCCACTGTGGAGTCGTACGTGCGCGTAGACTGCCCCAGATGCGGCAAACCGGCGGCCAGAGACACGGACACCATGGACACGTTCGTGGACTCGAGCTGGTATTTCCTCCGGTACATCAGCCCCCACGACGACAGCCGCGCGTTCGATAACTCATTGGTAAATAAATGGTTGCCGGTGGATCAGTACGTGGGAGGCGTGGAACACGCAATTCTGCACCTCATGTACGCACGGTTCTTCACGAAGTTTTTGAAGCGACGCGGACTTCTGAGCTTCAGTGAGCCGTTCTCGAGGCTTTTCACTCAGGGGATGATCTACAAAGACGGCGTGAAAATGTCGAAGAGCAAAGGCAACGTGGTCAGTCCCGAGCCGATCATCGAGTTCTTCGGGGCCGACACCATGCGCTTGTACATCCTCTTCGCCGGACCGCCTGAGCGTGACACAGAGTGGCGCGACGACAGCATCGAGGGGTGCCATCGGTTCCTCAGCCGGATATACCGGATGTGGGAATCGAACATGGGCGTGCTTTCCAAACTTGCAGGAAAAGAAATCTCGTACGACGGACTCGACACGGACGCGCGGCAGCTTTTCCGCAAGACGCACTGGGCCATAAAGAAGGTGCGCGTCGATCTGGAGAACGAGTTTCACTTCAATACGGCGATCAGTGCCGTGATGGAGCTGTCGAATCTCATGAGCTCGATATCGGACACCGCGAAAATCGCCTCGAACCCGGGACTCGCTGACGTGTTCCGGTTCGCCTTCGACTGCACGCTTCGGCTTCTGGCGCCGATGACGCCGCACATTTGCGAGGAGCTGTGGGAGAAGACGGGACACGCGGAGAGCATCTTCAAGTCGTCGATGCCGGAGGCGGATCCAGCATACGCCAGCGCCGAGAAGATTACGCTTGTCGTTCAGATTAACAGCCGCATTAGAGCCCGCGAAGAAATCGATGCCGATCTGCCCGAATCGGAAGTGGAAAAGATTGCGCTGGAAAGCCCGCGCATCCAGGAGCTGCTCGCCGGTCAGACTCCACGGAAGATCGTCATCATCAAGAACAAACTCGTCAACATCATCCTGTAGGAACGAGGGTCGGCGGAGACCACCCGCGAGCTCTGGACCCGTGACGGCGCGGTGACAGGTGCGGAACGAATTGAATGGTATTGGCGGGTTAACATAATATATCTTATGCGACATTCAACACAGGTTGAATTCCCACCCAGCGGGCGTCCGACGCGAGCCTCCCTTTCCTTGGCGAGGCGACTGGAAGTTCGACGCCTTGTGTTCCAGGGTCCTGCGGATCAGGCGGCGCGGTTTTGCTCGGCGTACTTTCCCAAGACGGGCATTCGCCAGCGCTCACCGAAAAGTGCCTTGATGAATCCCATGACGGCGAGAAAAAGCGCGGAAAGATAAACGACGATCTTAAGGAGGATCACCACGAGGAGGCCGAGGAAAGGTATTCGCCCGATCGTCTGATCGACGATGAGTATCAACGCCAGAGCGATGCATTCGGCGATGAAGAGAACAAGCCCCTGACGCGCGTGAAATCGGACGAAATCGCTCGTACTTCCCTTGCGGAGGCTGAAGAAACAGAGGAAAAAGATATAGCCGATGGCCGCGGACCAACGCTCGCTGTCCGCGAGGACGACGTTATCGGCGCCGTCTTTTGTCTCGGACGTGGGCACAGCGGACCCCGCTTCTAGTCGAGTTGGGCCAGGGCGATGGACGCGCGATCTCTGACGGCGCCTGTGGCCTCATCGGCGACCTTTCGGTAGAACTCGACAGCTTTGTCTCTGGAGCCGGACTTCTCGTACGCGCGAGCAGCCCCGAATAGGACGTCAACGTACCTCGGGTCCTTTTTATCGAGCGTCTGGCTGAGTTCCTCGAGGGCCTCAGCGGCGGGCGCGAAATTCCGCAGCTCCTGCATGCACGTCGCTTTCCCGATGATCGCGGCGGTCTTGAAAGGGGCGTCTTCGGCACTCTTGGACAAGTACTTGTCGAACGCCTGAAGCGCCTCGTCGTATTTTCCCTGAGCAAGCAGCGATTTGCCGAGGAAGTATCTGGAGAATTCGCCGTTCGCGCTTCTGCCGTATTTGTCCGCGATTTGCTTGAAAGAGGTCGTGGCCGTCTGTAGATCTCCGATGTTGTACTGGCTCATCGCCAGCGCGAACTCCCGTTCGGATTCCCGCGCGGCACTGCGACGCAGGTGACCGGAAATCAGAACCGCGCCCACGGCGACGACGAGTACCACGAGTCCGATCACAACCTGCGTGAAGTACTGCTGAATGAGCTGGGACGCTTTGACTGTCAACGTAACGAGCTGATCTTCCTTGATACGTCTCTTCTTGACTCTTGTTTTCGAAGCCATCCGGTCTAAACCCCTTTCAAACGGTCAGTTACAGTCAGCGTTATAAGTTATCACACCCGCGAAGGCAAGGCAAGGGTTTTGTCTTGGAATCAGCGCCTTTACGACCGGCCCGAACGAGCGCCATCCAGCGGGGAAAAACGTGTTGACAGCCCCTGGAGGGCCCCGCAACCTCGACATCGATCGACGGAACGACTCGCCGTCGCCCGGCAGGCGCCGGGTCTGTCCAATGCGAGGAGGCTTCGCTATGCGTCACGAGCTGCTTCACTACCCCCTCCTTCGATTGCCGATCCTGCTTTTCGTGGCCCTGGCCGTCTTCATGCAGTTCCCAGGGGCGCGGGACCTCCTCCGACTTCCTTACTCGGGAATCGAGACTCTCAACCTGTTCGTCCAGAACATCGACCCGGGCAGTCCGAACGCGTCGAAAGAGATTCGGCGCGGCGACGAAATCGTCTCCATCAACGGGGAGCGGGTGCGCAACTACAATCACTATCGTTATCTGACGAGCCTCGACCGTGATCTGTCGCCGCAGACGTACGGGCTTGCGCGCGCCGGAACCCGTGTCACTGTGGATGTCGCGTACGCGCCGGTACCCTCGTCGATCGTCCACCGCAGTTTCGGGCGGGTGCTGGTGGGGTTCACCTTCCTTCTGACGGGCCTTCTTGTTTTACTTCGTCGGGCCGATGCGATCGGGATTCTCTTCTCGCTCAATTGCACGATTCTCTCTTATCTCCTGTCGGACCGACCCGTCTTTCCCACGCAGTTGCTTCAGCTCGCCGCTGAGCTGTTCGACGATGCGGTCATTCTGTTCTTCCCTGCCGTGTTTCTCCATTTCTTCCTCGTTTTTCCTGAGCGCGCGGAGCTTCCGGAGAAACGAGAGCGAATTCGACGGGCTTTCCTCGTTTACACCCTGCCCGTCGTACTCTTCGTCGCGAGTGTTGTCCTCGCCGTTGGAAACTTCTATTTCTTGTCGCTAGGCGCCGGCGTGCTCCGCTCGATCCTCGCCGTATCGACGGTGTACACGGTCGGGTATCTCGTGGCATCGCTCGTGACTTTCATTCGGAGCTACCATTCTTCGTCCCTCGCGCAGAAGCAGAAGCTCCGCATCGCGATCGCGGGAACGATAGTCGGCATGGTGCCCTTTCTTGCGATGATCGTCTGGCGGCAAATCAACCCCGGCACGTACACGTTCTGGGAGTTTCTCTGTTCTCTCGCGCTCGCCTTCGTGTCTACATCTTTCGCTTATGCGATTCTGAAACACGAAGCCATCGAACTGCAGATCGTCGTCCGTAAAAGCATCGTGTACGCGTTTCTCACCGGAACGGTCATCGCTCTGTACTACGGAATCGTTCGCTTCATCGGCGACTACCTCACGAACGAGTTCAACTTGAAGCCCATGTACTTTTCGGTCATCGCAGTGCTGGTTCTCGCCGTGATCCTCGCCCCGGGGCGGCAGCTCGTCCAGGGCATCGTGGACCGACTGTTCTTTCGTGGCGACTACGACTACAAACGCGAGGTCGTCGAGTTCAACCGCCAGGTCTCGCGCAAGCTCAAGAAGCGCGAGATCCTCGCGTATTTTTCCGAACGGATGCGGGTGCTTCTCAAAACGTCGTTCGTCGGCTTCTACAAGAAGAGCGACCCGGATGGACGGCTGCGCCTCGAGGCGGATCGCGAAGACGCCAAAAGCTTGCCCGACACTTTTCCCAAGGATTGTCTGCTCGCGAGGTATCTCAGTCGGTACAGAAGTCCCCTTCTCGTCGAGCACCTCGATCAATCGTGGGGACGGCGGCATCTCGACGCTGCCTCGACGACTTTCCTCGCCTCAACGAAGGCGGCGGTATGCCTCCCCATCGGTTCGAGCGAGTCGCTGTTTGGCCTGATCGTGCTCGGACCGAAGCGATCGGGACTCCCCTACACGAAAACCGATTCGGAACTCCTGGAGACGCTCGCGGAACACCTCGGGCTCGTTCTCGAAAACGCGGACCTCCACGAGGCCACAATCGAACAGGAGCGCCTGAAGAACGAGGTACTTCTCGCACGCGAGATCCAGTTGAATCTACTGCCTCAGGAACTACCCACCGATCCCAGACTCGAGCTGTACGGCAAGATGATGAGCTCGGCGGAGGTCTGCGGCGACTACTACGATTTCTTCGAGCTGGGTAAAGACCGTATCGGCGTTCTCATCGCCGACGTCAGCGGCAAAGGCGTGCCCGCCGCGATGCTCGTGTCGTCGCTTCAGGCTGTGTTCAAGAATCTCGCCCTGCGTGACAGGATGAGTCCGAGTCAGGTGACGACGGAACTCAACAGGTATCTATGCGACAACGCCAAAGCCGGCCAGAGTGCGACGTTCTTCTACGGGATTTTCGAACTCGACGACGCAACGCTCACCTTCTGCAGCGCGGGACACTGCCCGCCGCTGCTGATCAAACAGCAGTACGTCGATCGCCTCGGCGAGGGCGGCATGATGCTCGGAGTCGATTCGCAACGCTCGTATCAAGAGGGACGCGTGCGGATCGACGCAGGCGATATCCTCTGTCTCTACACCGACGGCGTCACTGAACAGAACAGCGCGCGGGGCGAAGAATACGGGGAGCAGCGGCTGATCGATTTCCTCCGGGCGAAAAGAAACATGCCACTTAACGCTCTCGGTGACTCGCTTTTTGCCTCGGTACTCGCATTCGGAGAAGGCCGCCAGGACGATGATATCACGGCCATAATCGCTCGTTTCAAAAGCGG
>CAZYCB010000233.1:0-1544 GCA_964645735.1 uncultured bacterium
GACGACAAGAACGCACTTCCCAAAGTCAAAGCCACGAAAGACAACATTGTCGAGAAAGCCCTCGCGGTAGGGACCATTGAACCGGAGAACGAGATCTCCATCAAATCAAAGGTGTCCGGTGTCGTGCGCCGGATTTTTGCCGATGCCGGCACGCACGTCACAGCAGGTGATCCGCTGCTTGAGGTAAGGCCCGATCCGACACCGCTTGAACTGGCCGAAGCCAAACGCCAGGTGCAGCTGCGCGAAGTCGATATGACCAATCTTAACAAGCAACGCGTTCGGCAGAGATCCATGGTCGACAAGCAGCTGATCTCCCGGAAGGAATTCGAGGATTTTGAACGCCAGTACGACGAAGCAGAGCTCCAATTCAAACTCTCGAAGGAACGGCTCGCCCTGCTTGAAAGCGGCAGAATTAAGATCGACAATACCGAGATCGAGTCAATCATAAAGGCTCCGATCGACGGCTTTGTGCTCAGCAAGACCGTCGAAGTGGGGGACCCGGTGACGCCCTTGACGTCGTATCAGGAAGGAACCGTGTTGATGAAGATGGCCAACATGGAGCGGCTTATTTTCAAGGGGACGGTGGACGAAATTGATGTTGGCAAGTTGCATGAGGGGATGGAGGCGGAGCTGAAAGTCGGCGCGCTACCGGCAGACAAGATCACCGGAAAACTCTACAAAATCTCTCTCAAGGCTGAAAAGAAGGAAAACGCAACGGTGTTTCCGATTGAAATATCCGTTCCCAAGGCGAAGAACACGACTCTTCGGGCCGGGTATTCGGCGAATGCCAGTATCATCATTCAGAAGAAAGACAGTGTTCTGACGATTCCCGAGCGTGTGGTCACCTTCCGTAATGACTCGGCGTTCGTCAAGCTCGCCCTCGCTGCCGGGAAGGAAGAAGAGCGGGTGATCAAGACGGGGCTGAGCGACGCAATTAAGATCGAAGTGATCAGCGGCTTGAAGGAGGGTGACGATGTGTTTGAAAAGCCGGTGAAGAAGATCGAATGAGCAGTCTGGCGACAACGCTCCGCGAATTCCTGCGCGATCTCAGGGCGCAGAAACTGCGCACCACGCTCACGATCTTCGGCATCGTCTGGGGAACGGTGGCGATCATCGTGCTTCTCGCCTTCGGGATGGGGTTCAAACGCCAGCTCTCCATCAATATGCATGGCATCGGCGAGAGCGTTGCCATCATGTTTCCGGGGCGGACGACGAAACCGTTCGAAGGGTTCGGCATAGGGCGGCCGATGAGTCTCATCGAAGATGATGTGCAGTTGCTCGCTTCCCAGGTTTCCGCTATTGACCGCATCAGTCCCGAATACAGCCAGTACGACACACCCGTTCGCGTGGGAGAGAATATCACCACTCCGCTGATTTCGGGCATCATCCCGGTCTACGGCGACATACGGAACATCATTCCCGAGCAGGGCGGGAGGTTCATCAACGATCCGGATGTGCGGGACAGAAAGCGCGTGGCGGTTCTGGGTAACGAGATGAAGAGGCTCCTGTTCGGCGAGACCGATGCCATCGGCCGCCTCATCTCT
>CAZYCB010000234.1:0-3806 GCA_964645735.1 uncultured bacterium
TGCCGACGGACGTTGAAGAGCGATTTGAACGCCCCTATGACCTCTGCGGAGAACTCGCGCGCATCCACCCACGCCGGTTCGCAGCCGCACCCCCCAGAACCGATCCGCGAGACATCGAGGAAATTGTCGAGAAGCCGCGTCAGGCGGTCGATGCTCCGTATCGACACGGCGAGGAGATTGCGCTGACCGTCGCTCATCCCTTCAGCGGCCTGGGATACGAGGATGTCCATCGAGTTTCTCATCGCCGCGAGCGGGTTCTTGATTTCGTGCGCCGCCATCGAGATGAGTTCGTCTTTCCAGCGTCCAACCTTCGTGCAGGAAGAATAGTCTCGGATGTGCACGAGCTTGAGCGCGGAGGCGCCCTTCTTGAGGTCGAGATCGAGCACGTCGAGCACGACGTCGGCTTCGTTCCCCTCGGCGTCTCTCAGGCGCTCGCCCACGACGGGTGACGCGGCCCTGAGCAAGGGGAGGATCGCCTCACCGTCGAGAACAACACGTCTGTCGAGCCACGCGATGTCGGCGACACGCCCACGGTCTCCCAGGTCGAGGACGGAGCGCGCGGCGAGATTCGATCGACGGATGTTCCCCTCGGTGTCGACGATCAAGAGGGGATCCCGGATCTCCTCGAAGCACACTTGAAGATGTTTGTTGAATCGGTTCATTCTCGCTGTCGGGCGATGCCCCGGCGTCGCCCCGTCGGAAAACCCCCGGTGGGGTCGCGGAACGTGGATGATTCGGGCAAACGTCGTGCCAGGGGAAAAGAGGACCCTATCTCCCGCCCCGGGTCCACAGGGCTATCGTTTGTCATATCAATCCGTTATAATCGCATCTTGCGGCGTCACACGAGGCTCTGCTGCGGCCGCGCGGGACGTCGTGGCAACTTTCCGCCCATCGCCGGAGAGGCGGGTTGCAGAAAAGGACGCCCTGTTGGAAAAACCTGTCAGCGCCGGACGTCGTGTTTCGTCATGCGGCGCTCGCGCGGTCCCCGGCGGTCCGCACCGCGTTTGCGGCGGTCCCGTCCTGCAGCGAGCGGGAAGCCGAGTACGAGAATCGTCCTCCAGCTGGGAGACGACTTGATCAGGATTTCAGCGGAGTGTTTTTGAAGAATGTCGCCCGCGAGTGAAAGCGCTCGTTGTCCCTCGGCGTCGTCGTCGGCGTCGACGAAGGGCATGAAGAGCCGGGAGATGATGTCGCCGGGCAATCCCATGCCGTTGTCGGCGACGCAAACGAGGGCCCGCTCTTCCGCGAGGGAGCATTCGACGAGAACCTTGTCGCCCTCCCCGAGACACGACAACGTCGTCGTGAAGATCTTTTCGAGCGCGTCCGTCACTCTGTCGCGGTCGACTAGAAGATTCGCTCCCCCGTCGGGGATGCTGACGGCCAACTGGACGCCTTTCGTCTCCGCGTCCAGCCTCCATGCCTCTGCCGCCCGGCGTGTCAGTTCGAACAGATTCGTCATGGCGTAGCTCGCCTTGTCGGTGAGCACTTCGTCCCAGTAGGCGCCCGAATAGTCCTGCATCGAATCGACGGCCTCGGCGAGTTCGATGAGCCTCGCGGGCTCGTCGCTTCCGTCGAGGATTCCGCGGAGACGGTTGAGGTCCCCGGAGAGCCGCATGTGGTACTCGATGCTCCGATCGCCGATGCGCGATCGTTCCCGCTCTCTTACCAAGCTGCAGCTCATCTCCTGCACGAAATCTTCGAGGCGCCCGAGCTGCTCGCGGCTCCGTCGGTGCTCGATCGCCGAAGCCACGATGCCGGCGCACAGTTCGATGAACTTCTTGTCCCCAGGCTTGAACTCTTCGAGCTTCGCCCGGTTGTCCTCCTTTTCCGTGTAAACGGCAATCGCCCCCACACAGTCCCTTCCGACGAGGAGCGGGCACGAGAAGAAATACGCCAGTCGATCCTTTGCATCTCCCCGGAAGCGCGCGTGCGAACCGTCGCCGCCGACGGCTTCGAGCGTGCCTGCGGAGAAGTCGAGTATCCCCTCCATCGCTTCGCAAACGGCGCGGTCGTCGTGGTCCCCCTCGGATCGGTTGGTGGACTCCACACTCATCGTTCTCGGCGACGAGCCCTCTTTCAACAGACACACGCTCGCGTCGACCGCACGACACACCATCGCGAGCGCGGCCTTCAGCGACTCGTCGAACTCCGACGCCGTCGCGGCGCTGTGGAGAGAGTCGTGGAGCTTGGAGAGGATCCTGGACTTGCGTCTGGTGTTCGAGATCTCGAGAAGATTCCGGGCGGCGGCCGCCGCCTGCTGCACGAGACTGTAGAGGACGGATATCTCGTCGATCTCGTTCGTGGAACCGCGTGTCTTTCGGGATGACCGGTCGACCACAAGAACGGCCATGACGTGACGATCGAACTCCATGGGTATGGCGATGTAGCTCGTCACTCCGAAGAAGTCGAAGAATGTATCCGTGGCGAATTCGCTCAGCCCATGCTCGGCGAGCACAGGGTAGTTCGTCCGCACCGCCTTGACGATCGCGCTTCGATGCCAGATCGCCGGCACGGAGTACGAACGCACTTTCACGGTGAGATCGCCGGCGTCCACTTCTTCGAAGCTCTTGAAAATCGAACGGGCCATCTCGTCGAAACCGCACGGAGATCCGCCCGCGGGGCGTTCCCACCGCTTGGAACGTTCGAGCCCATAGCGTCCCCGTACGATGCCGTCGTGCTCATCCGGGACGAGGAGCATCGCCCTGGAATAGCCGACGCTCTGCCCCGAGGTCACGATCGCCAGGAGCAGGCGGTACAGGCGGTCGATCGTGTCGACTTCCTGAAAAAGGGGAAGCAGCTTGAATACGAACGCGAGTTCGGAGACGGCAATCTCGGCGTTTTTCATCGGTTGGTTTTCCTCGCGGGAAAAAGACTGACTGCGGCCGGCTGACAGGAGAGGAAGGCTGGCAATCTTCGTGCCATCGAAGACGCAGTCTCCCGCCCCTACGGGCGGGAAAACCCGGCTGGAGCAGGGCGGCAGCGGGCGACCGCGGGGAGAGGCTTCGGAGTTTCAGAACGGATAGCCGTCGGGGTGGTGCCGGCGCCACTCGTGCGAAGACCGGACGATGTCCTCGAGCGAGCTCCTCGTTTTCTTCCAGCCGAGGATCTCCTCCGCCTTTTTTGACGACGCGAGGAGGGCCGGCGGGTCACCCGCGCGGCGAGGTCCGATCTCGTGCGTGACCGGCTTTCCCGTCACGCGCTGGACCGCGGCGACCACGTCGAGCACGGTGAAGGGCTCGGCGCTGCCCAGGTTGAGGGGACCGGAGAAGCCCCTTTTCATCGCGCCGAGGGCGAGGATGTGGGCGGTGGCGAGATCGTAGACGTGGATGTAGTCGCGAATGCACGTGCCATCGGGAGTGTCGTAGTCGCTTCCGAAGATGGTGAAGGTCCGCCGCTTCCCCGCGACGGAATCGAGCACGGCGGGGATGAGATGCGTCTCGGGTTCGTGGTGTTCGCCGTGGAGCTCCGTGCTCCCCCCGGCATTGAAGTAGCGCAGCGACACGAACTCGAGCCCCCACGCGGGCCGGCACGCTTCGAGCATGTTCTCGACGACGAGTTTCGAAAATCCGTACGGGTTCACGGGCCGGCACGCGGCCGTCTCCTCGATGGGGAGACTCTCCGGTTCGCCGTAGACGGCGGCGCTCGACGAGAAGACGAGACGCTTGATCCCGCACGCCTGCATTCTCTCGAGGAGACGAACCGTGCCGCCGATGTTGTTGTCGAAGTACGAGACAGGGTCCTTCACCGAGTCGGAAACCACGCTCAAAGCCGCGAAGTGGAGCACCGCGTCCACGCCGGCTCCGAGC
>CAZYCB010000235.1:0-2492 GCA_964645735.1 uncultured bacterium
TGGCATCAAACTTGAAAGAGATCACCTCACCGATGGTAGGTACTTTTTACCGGGCGCCTGCACCCGATGCGGATTCGTTCGTGGACGTCGGGCACGCCATCGAGGTCGGACAGACCGTGTGCATCGTCGAGGCCATGAAGCTCATGAACGAGATCGGGTCCGATTTCCGGGGAACGATTCGTCAGGTGCTCGTCGAGAACGGCAAGCCCGTCGAGTTCGGGCAGGCCTTGTTTCTCGTTGAACCTACATAAGTTATGGGAGAGTGATCGATGCGTATCAAGCAGCTGCTGGAGCAGATGGTCCAGATGGGTGCCTCGGACCTCCACATCAAAGCCGGCATCCCCCCCGCAGTCAGAGTCAACGGCCAGCTCCAGCAACTGGGGTTCCCCGCGCCCGCTCCGAAGGATATCGAAGAGACGGCCAAGCAGATCCTGACCCCCAGCCAGCGCGAGAGATTCGAGAAGACCCGGGAAATCGATTTTGCATTCGGGGTGACCGGTCTTGCACGGTTCCGCGCGAATTTCTACGTCCAGCGCAACACGATCGCGATGGTATTCCGGCACGTGCCCGTGACGATCCGCTCCGTCGAGGAGCTCAGTCTGCCCCCCGTGCTCAGCGAACTCGCCTTGAGACCGCGCGGCCTGATACTTGTCACCGGAACGGTGGGAAGCGGCAAGTCGACGACGCTCGCCGCGATGGTCAAGATGATCAACCAAACGGTGCACGCGTCGATCATCACCATCGAAGACCCCATCGAGTTTCTCCACAGGGACGAGAAGAGCATCGTCAATCAGCGCGAAGTGGGCAGCGACACGGTGTCCTACCACGAGGCACTTCGTCACGTCCTCCGTCAGGACCCCGACGTGATACTCATCGGAGAGATTCGCGACCGGGAGACCATGGAGATCGCCCTCAAGGCGGCCGACACGGGTCACCTGGTGATGAGCACGCTCCATACGGCCGACGCCACGCAGACGGTCAACCGTGTGGTCACGTTCTTTCCGCCCCATCAGCACCAGGAGATACGGTATCTTCTCGCAGCCACGATTCAAGCGGTGATCTGCCAGCGCCTGCTCCCTCGCGCCGACCTCGCCGGGATGGTTCCCGCGGTCGAGGTGATGGTGACGACGGGAAGCATACGCGAGTGCATCATCAACCCCGAAAAGACGCCGCTGATCGCGCAGTTCATACGCGAGGGAGTCGTCCAGCACAAGATGCGGGCGTTCGACCAGGCGCTAATGCAGCTCTATCAAAGCGGTATGGTCACGTTCGACGAGGCGCTGCACGCAAGCTCCAACCCGCACGAGCTCGTCATGAGGCTCAAGGGCATCCAGGCGACGTCGGACAAGACGTGGGATGGCTTCGAAGAAGGGGCGAAAGATCCAGTTGAAACGGGCTAAATCCGGCCTTTCCCAACCCCGGGGCCGTGTGCTAACTTATCCTGCATGTTCAAGAAAATACTCGTCGCGAACCGCGGGGAGATCGCGCTTCGCGTCATGCGAGCATGCAAAGAGATGGGGATCAGCACCGTTGCTGTTCATAGCTTGGTTGACGGCAACGCACTCCACGTGAAGTTCGCCGACGAGGCGATCTGCATCGGCGCGAACCCCGCGAGCGAGAGCTACCTCAATTTCAACCGCATTCTTGCCGCCGCCGAAATCACAGGCGCAGATGCCCTCCACCCCGGGTACGGTTTCCTGGCGGAAAACGCCGGCTTCGCGGAGATGTGCGAAAGCAGCAACTTCGTGTGGATCGGCCCCGCCCCGAAGGCGATCGCTCAGATGGGGAACAAGTCGCTCGCCAAGAAGCTCATGGCCGACTGCGGGGTACCCGTGATCCCGGGAACGGCAGGTTCGGTCGCTACGGAGGACGAGGCGCTCTCCGAGGCGGAGAGGATCGGTTACCCGGTGATGATCAAGGCGGCGAGCGGCGGAGGGGGCAAGGGGATGCGGATCGCCGAGACTCCCACCGCGCTCGTCAGCAACCTGCTCATCGCGCGCGCCGAAGCGGAGGCGAGCTTCGGCGATGCTTCCGTGTATCTCGAGCGTTACTTGAGAAGACCCCGGCACATCGAAGTGCAGCTGATCGGCGACCGGCTGGGCAATGTAATTCACCTCGGCGAACGGGAGTGCTCCATACAGCGGCGGCACCAGAAGCTCATCGAGGAATCACCGTGCGTGGGGCTCGATCTGGGGATGCGCCGGCGCATTTTCGAGGCGGCGGTCAAGGGGGCGCGGGCGATTGGGTACTACTCGGTGGGGACGATGGAGTTTCTCGTCGAAGAGGGCGAGTTCTTCTTCATGGAGATGAACACGCGTATTCAGGTCGAGCACGCCGTGACGGAAATGGTGACGAGCCGCGATCTGGTCAAGGAGCAGATATCCGTGGCGTTCGGCAACGCTCTCTCGGTCCGGCAGGACCAGATCGAGTTCCGCGGGCACGCGATCGAGTGCCGCGTGAACGCTGAGAATCCAGCCGAGAATTTTGCCCCG
>CAZYCB010000236.1:0-4048 GCA_964645735.1 uncultured bacterium
CCCGGGCGGGACGAGGCAGGGCGATCGACGAACGGGGCGTGATGTCGCGGGACGATGCAGTCCCGGGGCTCCGGAAAATGTGCGCGAAAACAGAGGCCCGTGCATTCATGCCGCAAACGGATGAACGCACGGGCCTCGAACATTTCCCTCGCATGGACGCCCGGCGGGCTTGTGTCGCCGTCAGTCTTCGCGCCACTTTTCCTTGGCCAGCCTCCCCAGCATCTCGTCGATCTGGTTCCAGATCCTCGCATTCTGATCCGGCTCGAAGAGCGCCTTCCTGACCCGGCCGTACTCGTCTTTCTGCACGTAGCGGATCGATTTCAGCGTGTCCATCGGGACGAGAATGTCCTTGCACACCTTGACCTCGATGGGTTTCCCGTCGAGATTCGTATCCGGGTTGTTGTCCGGGTGCATTCCGAGGCCCCAACCGTGCACGATCATACTGCAAATGAGTGCGCGGAAGGTGTCCTGGTCCTGGACGGTGTCGAGATCCAGGGTCCCGTGGATCTTTTCCGACACTCCGCCCACCACCGGTATGAGTTTTTTCATGACGTGTGGGGGAATTTCCGTATTCAGAAGCCTCGCGAACATCTCCGTGAGCATTTTTTCTATGATACGCATGGAATCATCACCCATCTCGAGGAACGAAGCTAAACCTTGAGGTAGTCTCTTCTCTCGATCCACACGGCCATAGCTGCAAGAACCACGCCCGTTGCGAGGATGACGATCTGCTTGTCCACAACTGCGGACGAAAGGGTGGCGACGAGCGACATCACGAGGAAGGACACCTTCGTCGCAGCTTCGCGCACGGTGAACACGCGGCCGCGGAAGGCGTTCGGGGTATGGATTTGAAGCAGAGTCTCCGTCACCACCATGATGGGGGAGAACGCGAATCCCAGGAGGAAAGTCCACGCGACGAAGAGGGCGAGCGTGTCGGACAGCGAGACTCCGGCGAGTGCGATACCGAGCAGCGACGCCGATAGCGAGATGACGCGGTTGAACCGCACGCGGCCTTGCGCTGCAGTGGCGACGCCCGAACCCACGAGGAGACCGATGGTCCCCGACGTGGCGACGGCGCTCAAGTAGATCGTCCGTCCGGCGGGAAGCACTTCCTGAATGCGGGCGATCCCCGCTGCGTAGACCACGCCGAACGCTCCCAGTAGCGACGTCTGCGCGATGAGAGAGTACGCGATACGGCGGTCCGCCCTTATTACGCCGAGGCCTTCACCGAAAGAAGACGTCAGCCCGAGGATACCCGACGCCCGTCTTCCCGGCGGCCCGTCTTCCGGCGGGCGTAAGGACGACTCTGCGGCAGACGGAGTGGACGGATCCTTGCGCGTTCGCGGAAGCAGGAACAGCGGCAGGAGAAAGACCACCGACACGAGGTAGCTCGCTGCGTCGCAGTAGAAGCTCGTCTCCCACGATCGATAGTCGAAGAGCCACCCGCCGGCGACAAAACCGCCGATCGTCCCGACGATGCCCAACCCCCAGAGAATCGCGTTGATGCGGAGCAGCTTCAACGGTTCGAAAAATTCGGCGATGACCGCGGTCTTGGCCGGGGCGAAGAGAAGATTGGCGAGCGAAAGAAACAACACGGGGATGTAGAACGCGTAAAGGTTTCCCATCGAGTGGTAGAGGGGCGGGATGAAAGCGACGAGCAGGCCGCGAATCGCGTCGACGACGACGAGCACGACGACCCTGTTGGTGCGATCAACGAGGCTCCCGAGAAAAGGCGCGAGGAGGAGTATCGGGAGGTGCGAGAAGAGCGCGAACTGAAAGAGCTCCGCCGCCGACCCCGGGGCCACCCGGCCGATCATCCCGACGACGGAGAACTGGTGCAGCCGGTCGCCGAATATCGACACGATCTGGGCGACGGCGAACGCGGTGAAAGCGAGTTTCAGTGTGGTCGCTCGTGGCAAGCTGCTACGCTTTCTGAATCTGGACGGGGGTGGCGAGCGCCGGCTCCGGGGCGGGACAAATCGTCGGGCCCGCGGCGCGGTTGTCCGCGTAGACCTGTTCCAGCCGCCCGGCGATCCGATCCCACCTGTACCGCTCGGCGAAGCGAAGACCGTTTTCGCGCAGCGCGAGTCCCAAAGCTGGATCGTCCATGATCTCCGTGATCGCGCGCGCCGTGGAGAGCGGGTCTCTCGGTGGGACGACGAGGGCGTTCCAACGGTCCTTCAGCACGGTGAGGTATCCGGGAATCGACGTGCCGACGACCGGTATTCCCGAAGCCATCGCTTCGAGGAGCACGATGCCGAAGCTCTCGCGGTCGACCGCGGGCGAACAAAAAACATCCCCTGTCGCGAAGTACCGCGGGAGAATGTCCGTGCCGACCGTGCCCGCGAAGTGAACGTCGACGCGGCGCGGAAGCCCCGGCAGAAGCCGCCGGCGCACTCCGTCGTCCCCGACGACGATCAGGCGGATCCGGCGGCGCGTGTCTTTCGCGATCAGAGACACGGCCCGGAAGAGGTACTTGACGCCCTTTCTCTCGTCGAGCCTCCCGACGTAGAGCACGTTGAACGCGCCGTCGCGAAGGTGTTCGAGGGGTGCGCGGTCGGGAGAGAACCGCTCGCAGTCGACGCCGTTCGGGATGATGACATATTCGCCCCCGACGTACTTCTCGGCGAGGCTCACAGCGGCGCTCGACACGGCGATCCGTGTGTCCAGGCGCCGCGCCATCCTCTTGAGATACCCTTTCCACGCCCAGTACACGAAGTTCCTGGCCGCCGCTTCGTGGAACGTCCCGACGACGCGGCACTGCTTCGGAGCCGTCATGAGTGTGAGAAGCGGCAGTGTGGGCGCGAGAGGGCAGTGCGTGTGAATGACATCAGGCTGGATGGAATCGAACAGGCGCCGGAGATCCCCTGCGAGGTGGGCGCCAACCGTCATGTTGACCCACGTGCCGTTGAAAGGAACGAGCACGTTCCGTCCTACCCGTGCGACGCCGGCGAGCGGCGGTCCGTCTTTGCCGAAACTGGCGGTGACGATGGTGACGTCGTGCCCCAAGGACCGAAGTTCACGGGCGCTGTGGTGCACGTGCTCGGTGACGCCGCCAGGTCGCGGGTAGTATGACTGTGACACGAGAACGATTCTCATGGCATTCCCCGTCCGGCGCTTTTCGAGAGCCTCCGAAATATACACCACTGCCCGGGGTCCTCCACAATGCATTTTTCGACTCGACTCATGACGGATTGCGTGAGCCGAATCTCGCCGGCCGAATCTGCGGGAGGCGCCACTGCGGGTTCGATGGTGAGGTTCAAGCGGTTCCCCCGTCCCCTTCGGCAGTACGCGAGAGCGAGGGGACACGAGAGGACCCGCGAGAGATGAGCGGGCCCGCGGGGCACGGTCACGGTCCGGCCGAGGAACGAGACGTCGTAGCCTCCCGCAAAAACATCGCCGTCGATGTGAAGCACGATGGCGCGGTTCGACCGGATGTCCTCGTACAGGGTCCGGATTTCGCAGCCGGTCCGTACCATTCTCACGCCGAAGCGTTCTTTCAAACGCTTCACCTGTTCCGACCATCCGGGACGGAGCTGTTCGCCGGCGACCGTCGTGAGGGGATAGCCCTTCAGCGCGAGCACGAGTCCCGCGAGTTCCCAATTGCCCGTGTGAAATGTCGTCAGTATGAGACCTTTCCCCGCGCTGAGCGCCTCGTCGATGTTCGCCTCACCGTGGAGCGCGACGCGATCGAGCAGCGTCTCTTCGCTCTCGCTCGCCGCTTTGAGAAGTTCGAGCACGTTGTGCGCGTGGTTCTGGAACGCCCGCCACGGGGGACGCCGCCTCGTGAAACGAACGACCGGTGCCGTGTTGGCGAGATAGGCCCGTCGTTTGCCCGGGGACAGCCAGTAGTAGACGAAACCGCCCGCTTCTGCGGCGATGTCCAGCACGGCATGCGGAGACTTCGACGCCGCCCACGTCGAGACCCTGTAGCTCAAGGGCGCCCTTACGCTATTTTCAACACGATCCATCGGTCGGGTCCTGTGGGTTGTGCGCTCTAGGGTCGTTGAGAGCCCTTCGCGGGAGCGAGCGAGGATCGTCCGCCGCA
>CAZYCB010000237.1:0-4154 GCA_964645735.1 uncultured bacterium
GAGTTTCTTCTTCGTCTCGGCGGAAAGCCCCGACTCTCTTTTCGACACCATCACGATGGATTCGAGGATGCTCACGAACTCGTAGCCGGACGGTATTCCGTAGAAGCGGATCCCGTAATCCTTTTCCCCCATCACGACGGTGGCGGGAATTTTGTCGATCCTGTACTTCTCGGCCTCGCTCTTGTCCGTGACGAAGTTGAACACCTCGAAACTCAGCGTGCCGGAGAGAGAGGCGATCTCCTCCATGAGCCGCCGCGTCTCCGCGCAGTACTGGCACTCTATCTCTTGCGTGAAATTGACGATCTTGACCGGGTCCTTGAGCTCTTTGAAGCGCTTCTGAACCTCGGATCGTATCGAATCGTCCAATAGCGGCATCCGTCACCCCCTTTGTTACGAATCCGTCTCGCTGGCCAATTCGTTCAGTTCCTTGACGAACACACCGATCTCTTCGTCCGAAAAACCTTTCTTCTTCGCCGCATCTTCGAGCGTCCCCCAGATCGGTTCCCCGCAGGCGAGGCACTTGATGTTCTTTTTCATCAGGTACGTGACCGCCGCGGGAACATCCCGGACGAGATCTTCGATGAGAATGTCTTTGTCGATCATGGCTTGCTACTTCTTTTGTGTCGCCCCGCCCTCGGGTTCCGTCGTGCTGAACGTGTAGGAGGAGACGACGTCATTCTTGTCGAAACGGACGACGAGGTCCCGCGTGCTCGTCTTGCCCGCGAGCGAGTATTTGTACTTCCCGTACGTCCACGTGCGCTGTCCGTCCTCGATTCCCGTCCTCCACGGCGGGCCGAACATTTTCTCGATATCCGCCTGCGTGGTCTTGCCGATTTCTATTTCGGACACACTCGCCGACGAAAAATCGCGGCCGACGGTCATGCAGGCGGGAACGACGAAACAGACACACGCGGCGCCGATCACGATCGCCGGCAGGACGAATCCGAGGACACGGTGGTTTTTTCGCGAAGAGAACAAAGCCATCGTTCGTCACTCTCCCTTTCCCTTGGAACCGGACGCGCTTGTCAGGATCTCCATTTCGAGGCAGGACGCCTTCGTCCCCGATCGGTACACGCGGTGCGTCGCCTCGGCGAAATCCTCGGCAGCCGCCTGAAAGATGCTGTCCACGTACTTCTGCGGGTTGCGATCGATGAAGGGGAACCAGCTGCTCTGCACATGGACCATGATTTGGTGCCCCTTGCGGAACGTGTGAGACACATCCCGGATTTCGACGGTCACTTCCGCCGGCTGCCCGGACACGAAAGGCTCCGGTTTCGAAGCGCTCGTCCGGAACCGCCCCCGCATGATGCCGACCCGGACGGGCATCTCGTAGCCCCTGAGAACGAGACGGTTCGGGAACTGCTCGTCGCCTTCGGGCGGAAAGACATCGATGAGCTTCACGACCCAATCGGCGTCCTGACGCGACGTCGACACCCAGAGCTTCGCGGCGACCGGGCCGGCGAGCGTGACGTCGCGGTCGAGGGCCTCGGTCTTGTAGACGAGAATATCCGGCCGCCCCATGAGGAAGCGCTGGTCTTCCACTATGAATTCGGGAGGCAGCCATGTCGCCGTTCGGTTCACGACGGGGATCGGGTTGGCAGGATCGCTCACGAATTCGTCCGACGCGTTCGCGGAACCCCCCGGCGCGTCGAAGGACAGACGCCCGTCGGCCTGGAAGTAGAGCTTTTCGGTTTTCGCCTCGCGGGGCGGCCAGTGGTCGAAGGCCCGCCACAGATTCGTCCCCGTCTCGAAAACGAACGCCTCGGGCAGCGTGCGCCGTCCTCTGTCTTTGAGGAAGTATTCGAAGAACGTGAGCTCGATGTTCTCCTGATAGAAGAGTCCCGTGTTCGAGCCGAACGAGACGTTGCCGAGACCGTCCTTGGATTCATACTGCCCGACCCACCCCGCGTGTTCCCACGGCCCCATGACGAGCATGTTGAACGCGTTCGGGTTCTTCTCCTCGATCGCCCGATAGCACGCCGTGGAACCGTAGGGGTTCTCGACATCGAACCACCCGCCGACCGTCATCACGGCGGGCGTTGTTTTCGAGAGATGCGGGAGGATGCTTCTCGATCGCCAGTACTCGTCGTAGTTAGGGTGCGCCGCGCAGTCGTTCCAGAACTGTCGCCTGCCCTGCAGATAGAGGCGGTCGATGTACGACAGCGGCCCGACGTTCAGCAGGAACCCGTACGAGTCTTTTCCGATGTTGACGAAGAGCATCTGGTCCCGTACCGGTGCATCGGACGCGGGTTCGCCGTAGTTCGTGACGAAATGCAGCGTCTGGCTGAGCTTGAACGCCCCGTTGGAATGCGCGCCGTCGTACCAGTAATCGATCACCGGCCCCTGCGGTGATACGGCCTTGAGGGCGGGGTGGGCGTCGACCAGCCCCGCCGCCGCGCAGGACCCCGAGTAGCCGATTCCCCACAATCCCACGCGGCCGTTGTGGTTCGGGACATTCGCGAGAAGCCATTCGATCGTGTCGAATGTGTCCGTGCTCTCGTCGACATCCTTGTCGCCGCGTTTGCCGGCGACCTGCGGCCTCAGGTACGAGAAACGTCCCTCGGATGCGTACGTCCCCCGTATCTCCTGGCGGACGACGATGTACCCTTCGCGGATGAGCGGCATGCTCGGTCCCATGGTCCCGCGGTAGTAGTCGCCCTCGAACGCGCCGGCGCCGTACGGCGTCCGTTCGAGGAGAATCGGGTACGGCTGCGACGCATCGTTCGGGGAGAAGACGACGGTGAAGAGGTGCGCGCCGTCCCGCATGGGGATCTGGAATTCCTCGCGCGTGTAGTTCGCGTCGAGATACCGCGCGGGCGATTCCGCGGGCTGTGCCGCCGCTTCGCTTCCGGTAAGCCATAACGCCGCCACGGCGCACGCAACCGCACACCAAGAGAACGCGTATTTCCATCCAGTCATGAAATCCGCCCTTTCGATATCCCCCGTGCGGAGCGTCTTCGCTGCCTTGCTCCGTCCTCACTATACCAGGATTCGACGGGCGAGAAAAGGCATAGCACCGGCTGTTTCGCGGCCATATAATTCTCAAGTTGTGCCCGAGAGAGGAGATACAATGAAAACACTGCTCGTCACGCTCATGGTCGCCTTTGCCGTTGCCTTCGCGGCCCTGCCGGCCCACGCCGAGAAAAGGGCGTTCACGATTGCCGATCTCTACAAAATCAAGAACGTCACCGACCCCGTCTACTCCCCCGACGGGACGAAGGTGGCGTTCGCCGTCACCGAGTTCTTCCTCGAGGAGGCAAAGACCAACTCGGACATCTTCCTCATGAACGCGGACGGCAGCGGTCTTCGCCGGATGACACGAGACGACGCCGCGGACTACAGCCCCCGCTGGTCACCCGACGGCCGGTCGCTTCTCTTCGTCTCGACGCGGGAAGGCGGCGCACAGGCGTGGACGATGCCCGTCGAAGGCGGCGAGGCGACGAAGATCACCCGCTTTTCCATGGAGGTGAGCGCGCCCCGGTGGCTCCCCGACGGGAAAAAGATCCTCTTTTACACCGAGGTCTTTCCGGAGTGCGGCGGCGATGACGCGTGCAACAAGAAACTCGCCGACGACATCGAAAACGGACCCGTCCAGGCGCACTTCGCGGACGACCTCCTCTACCGCCACTGGAACTTCTGGAAGGACGGGAAGCGTTTTCACACGATCCTCTACGATACGGATGCGAAAACCTACACCGACCTCACGCCGCGGAACATGGACGCTCCATCCTTCTTGTCGGGCGGCGCGAACGCAGGACTCGATATGTCCCCCGATGGGAAGGAGATCTGCGTCGCAGCGAACGCGGACCCGAACGAGTGGGAGACGACGAACAAAGACCTGTGGATCGTGTCCACCGCGCCGACCACGTCCTCCGAGTCCTCGGCGGGCGGTTCCGCAGCGGGCGCTCCCGTGGCGGGAGGCGACATGAAGAACATCACGGACGAGAACGAGGCGTACGACGGCAATCCGGGGTACTCGCCGGACGGCCGGCACATCGCGTACCTCACGCAGAAAATACCGACGTTCGAGGCCGACCTCTTCCGTCTGGCGCTCTACGACCGAAAGACGGGAGAGAAGACGATTCTCACCGAGGGGTTCGACAACTGGGTCGGGAACTTCGAGTGGGCGCCGGACTCCAAGAGCATCTACTTCA
>CAZYCB010000238.1:0-7562 GCA_964645735.1 uncultured bacterium
CCTCAATCGTCGTTCTTGAAGATGATACGTTCTCGAACGAGATCGTAGATCTCTCCCGATCCTGTTACTGCGTATCTGAATCCATACTCATCGCGAAGTTCCTCCCCCGCCAGTTCCTCGACGAGTCTGTTGATTGGCTCGTTCTTTTCCAGGAGGTTCGTCGAAATTCTCGCTACGAAACCGCCCCAAATGGGTTTGCGATGAATAGTCTGATAGTACATTGCCCCATAGGGATCCCCGCGGGCATCGATCACCGCGCCCGGCGGAGAGTCCCTCAGCGCAATCACCCAATCCGGCGCTTCGCCTTTGAAAGAGGGCAATCTTTGAGGCAGGTATTCGACAGCGAGCAAAACGATCAGCACGGCCGCGCCCAATCGGCACTTGCCCGAACCGCGAAACAGGCAATCCAAAGCGACCGCTCCGATCACGGCCGCGCAGAGCATGACGACGACCATCATCCTCGACGGCATTCCCGATATCGCCAACCACGGGAATGCCTTCTCGAGCACCCGGTAGGGCATGAGTCCCATGGGGATGGACTTGCCCCACACGTAGAGCGTTGGACCCAGGCTGGTCAGCAGAAAGAAGATGAGCAACGCGTACCATAGCCGCAGGCTCTCCACCCTTGTCTTCCTTCGCTTGAACCACGCGTAGGCGATCAGGATCCAAACCGACGCCCCGACGTAGACGCTTGTCTCGCTGCTGTTCCCCTGCAGCTTCGTCCAGAAGCCCTCGGTCCATTGTGAGAAGCGGAGACATGGGCCGTAGACAAAAGGCGACAGCAGATCGGTGGGATATTGAGAGGGATCGTGGGCTCCGTAGAGAGGCGAGGAGCTTATCATCCGCAGCAGTTTGAACACGATGACGCCGGAGCTTGCGAGTGCAGCGGCGACGAAGACCGACAGGTTGGCGATGTATCTCTTCGTCAAGAGAAACAGCGGAGTCCTCTGCCGCAGCGCGCGCCAGAAGAGTATCGTGACCGCAATGAGCGCACAGTACGAGAAGTAAGCGTAATCGCACAGCATCACCGCGAAGAGCGATGCTGCCGACGCGAGCGCGAGACGTACGCCGGGATTTTTGACGAACGCGTACCAACAGAGCACGAAAAGCGGGATCCACTCCAACGAGGCGAGATTCAAATGTCCCGGCGTATGGGCGAAGTGAAAGTTCGAAAAACCGAAAATGAACCCTGCCACGATGCTCGGCCAGTACGAACGAATGAGGTAGAACGACAGCCAGAATGTTGTAACTCCCGCCATGACGAACGTGAAAACCACTATCGAATTGTAGGCCTGCACCAGCGTGAGGAATGGAAGCAGGAGCGCCGCAAGGAGGCCATTGAACGGACACAGGGTGTGCGCGAGAAGATTGACGCCATATGGATAATAGAGATAGCTCGTGTGCCACGGAGACTGGTGAAGATCGGCCACGGCGGTGCGAGTCCACCAGACGTTCCAGATCATGACGAGGCCATCCTTCTTGTCTGTAAAGAAGTGAGTCGAAAACTGGAGCATCAGGGGATAGGTGACGGCGAAGAAAATGCCGAGGTAGATGACGGCCGGGAGAGTTCCCATAACGGTCAGAAGACGCACTTTGTGCCGGAGGCGAAAAGTATCGAGCGGCGCTTCCATCCTCGTTGGATACCTCGGCGCGAGACCACCGCGCGGAGCTCAGCACTCAGAGATCGATGATTCCAACCGCTCCCGCCGCGCACTCGCTGACATCCGCATCACCTTCCATGCGGCCGAGAGTCCGCCTGTACACGCGCGTTTGTCCGACAGTCCACTCCCCGCTCGTGTGCTTGTGCCCGTGTATGCAGTGCCGCACCTTCGCGTGCGTCTCGAGGATCCGGCCGAGACGATCGCTTCCCGTGTACGCATCGAGATAGCGCGGAGGGTCGGACCGCGGCAGTCCCACGAGAAACGGGAGGGTGTGAATCACCGCGACGATCGTTTCCACGCGCGCCTCGACCTCGCGAATGTGCGCCTCCAGGCGTTCGCACATCTCGACGCATACGTCAGGATCGCGCATCCTCCTCCCCGACAGATCGTCAGCCCCGCGTGAGGCGCCCAGCCGTCGCGGCGGCATCCAGTACGTCATTTTCTTGTCCCACCAGATCTCGTCTCCGTGGCGCCCTCTCCAGTAGTCATCTTCGCTCAACCCCAGACGCGGATCGGCGAACGAATAATCATACCAGCCGAGCGATCCGACGAATCCGACGTTCTCGACAACGACCGGCTCCTGGCCGAGATCGTGGAACCCCGCCCTCCGGCACGCCGCGGGGATACGCTCCGCGTATTTGGCGCGGCTGCCCACGAGGCTGTCATCCGACGTCTCGATCCACACGTCGTGATTTCCGGGGATGAAGAACTTCCGCGCCTCTATCGATCTGAAAAAGGAGAGCGTCTCCTCGAGCGCGGAGATCGTGTTCCCCGCGTCTCCCGCGACGACGACGACATCGGGACGGCATTCCCGTACCGTGCCGGCGATCGCCCTCACCGCGTCCCGGTGTCTCTCCGAGACGTCGATGTGGAGATCGGACGTGAAAACGATTCTCACAGAAAACCCCTCCGCAGAGAAAACATGCACGCTCGCCGACGGGTCGGTTTCCCGCCGGGGTGCTTTACGTATAACGGCTCCGACGCGTTTGTGTCAAATCTCGATCCTCGGGGAGCTCCGCGTCACTGCGAATAGCGGCGCGGAGCGAAAAGGCGCGGCCTTCCAGCGAGCGCCCAAGGCGCGTTTTGGACTTGCCCCGGAGAGTCCGCCTTAGTAGCATTCAGCTGATATCATCGCCAGTTTTGTTTTCCCCGGGTCCATTCCGGACCCCTCGAGGAGGTATCGAGACCATGAACGGTTTGAAAACGACGTTCCTCATGGCCCTCATGACGGTTCTTCTCGTCATCATCGGACAGTTGATCGGCGGGAGGAACGGCGCGGTGATCGCCCTCGTCGTTGCGGCGGTCATGAACTTCATCGCGTACTGGTCGAGCGACAAAATCGCGCTCGCCCGTTATCGGGCTCAGGAGGTCACACGCGAGCAGGCCCCGCGTCTGTACGAGATCGTCGAACGGCTCGTGGCCCGTGCGGGTTTGCCCATGCCGCGTCTCTACGTCATACCCACGCAAACGCCGAACGCCTTCGCCACCGGACGGGATCCCAAGCACGCCGCGGTGGCCGTTACCGAAGGCGCCCTTTCGCTCTTGAACGAGGAAGAGATCGCGGGTGTCATCGGACACGAGCTCGGCCACGTCAAGAACCGCGACATTCTCATACAGTCGGTCGCGGCGACGTTGGCCGGCGCGATCACGATGCTCGCCACCTGGGCGCGGTTCGCCGCGATCTTCGGCGGCGGGGGCCAAAGCAACGAGAGGAGAGGAGGCGGGCTCGAACTCCTCTTCATGGCGATCATCGCACCGATTGCCGCGATGCTCATACAGATGGGGATCTCACGGTCACGGGAGTTTGTCGCCGACGAGACGGGGGCGAAGTTCGCCGGCTCCGCGAGGGGCCTTTCCAGTGCGCTCCTCAAGCTCGATGACTGGGCGACGCGCCGCCCGTTGGACGCCTCGCCGTCGACGGCCCATATGTTCATCATCAATCCTCTGAGGGGCGGCGGGATCACGAAGCTCTTCAGCACGCACCCCCCCACCAAGGAGCGCGTCCGGCGGCTCCAGGCCCTGCACATGTAACAACAGCTTGCACGCGGCCGGGTGCGAGCGAACCGGCGAGACGGAGAGAAGACAAAAAGACGCCCCTTCGTTCGGAACGAGGGGGCGTCGTCACGCGTGTTGCGCATGGGCCTTCGCGCCGCAGGCGTGTGGTTATTTCGCCGTTATTGCATCTGGCTCGCCATCATCCCCTCGCGCTTCTTCAGAGTAGATTGACGCGCGATCTGTTTTTTGGCGTAGTCGCTCCACGGCGCTTCCTCGGCACGGACGGCCTCGGAGAACTTCTCAATCGCGCCGTCGTAGTCCTTCGATTCCTCGAGAGCGTTGCCCCAGAGCGAGAAGAGCCACGCCCGCTGCGTGCCCTTGCCGATACCATCCTGGATCACGGAGAGGGCTTCCGGCCGTTTGCCGGCGGCGAGATAGCAGTCCGCCAGAGGTCCCAACAGATCGTCCATCTCGCCGCCGAGCTCCCTCATCTTTTCGAACGCGCCCAGGGCATCTTTCTTTTCGCCGAGCCGGTAGTATGCCACGCCGAGATTGCGGTGAGCCTTCGCGTTGTCCGGCTGCATCGCGGTGAGTTTCCTGAGCGGCTCGAGTGCATCTCTGTACTTCTTCTCTTTCATATAGATCTGTCCGAGCTTGCCCAGCATCTCGGTGTTGCCGGGTTCGAGTGAGAGCCCTTTCTCGATGAGCTCTTTTGCTTTCTCATCGTTTCCCGCCGACGCTTCGGCTTTGGCGAGCGCGGCAATTACGCTCGCGTCGGAGGGCGCGAGCGCCATCGCTCTCTCGTAACTCAGAATCGCGGCGTCGAATTTGCCGAGCATCGCATCGATGTACCCGAGTTGCTTGAGCGCTTCGATAGCATCCGGGTTCGAGTCCAGGATCGCGCGCCAGCGTGTCTTCGCCTCTTCGTACTCGCCCATCCGCATGAAGTTGTACGCCTGCCTCGAGAGGACGGTGCTGCGCTCGGCTCCTAGCTCCATCGCTTTTGCGTACGCATCGTTAGAACCCGACAAATCTCGTGTCATCGATCGCAAGTACCCGAGAAGCATCCAGCCTTTCGCGTACGTCGGGTAGAGTTCCGTCAGTTGGAGAGCGGCCTCGCTGGCGGACGCAAAGTCTTGCGCCCTGAGGTAGCTCTCCACCATCGAGACGACTGCTTCGGCCTGCGCGGAGAATCCCGGATCTCCGTCGGTCGCCACACTGTTCGCGGGGACGTTCGCGGACTCCGTGCCGGGAAAAGCATCCGCCGACCGAAGGACGAAATCGATCGGACCGCCCAGAAGGGCGGCTCCGAGAACGGCATAGGCTATGGCCTTGAACACGAGGGATGAGATCCGCATGGCTTTCGCTCTGATGTGCAAACAAATCCCGTGCCAACGAAGACCGTCGGTTTTTCCGGTCACCTGGAATTCTTTCGAGAGCCTCGTGAGGCTGCTGGTGGGGTCGAACGTAATTAGCGAAAATTCATGGCCTTTGTCAAGGAGTTATCTCGGCGGCGCCGCTTCGCGCGGAACCCTCCCGCGGAGTTCGGCCGACCTGCTTGACTTCCCCTCCCCGGCCGGTTATGAATAGAAGCTCGGCACATCGTCCCGACCACCCGGCGGGTACGTGCCGCTCACCGTTTGTCGTCGATCGCCGAGGAGTGTCCCTCATGCCGTCGGACGGCTTGGCCGCACGAAGGATTTTCTGCACGACGTTCACCGCTCTTCTCGTTTTCGCTGCGGGCTGTTCGTCACGGCAGTCTCCGTCGCACCGCCCGTCCTACAAAGGGGCGAAGATCGCCCGCGTCGCGGACATCCGGTTCGACGACGGAGACACCTTCGACTGGAAAGGCAAACCCATCCGCGTGCTCGGAATCGACACGCCGGAGATCGCGCATCCCGGTCAGGGGACGTTCGAGGACCAGCCGTGCGGCGTCGCTGCCGCGGAGTCGACGCGCGTGTGGATGACGCGGGCCCGCACGCTCGAGATCGTCGCCGACGGGAGAGATATCTACGACCGAAGACTCGCCCATGTGTTCATCGACGGCGAGCTTCTCGCCTGCCGCCTCGTGCGGCAGGGGCTTGCGTACGAAACGGTGAGCCACTACGGCGACAGCGGATTTCCCGACCTGGCCCAGGAGATCCTCGACACTGCGCGGAATTCCCCCAAACCGACGTTCGAAGCCCCGTACAAGTGGAAAAAAAAGCACAGGCCCAAGAACACGCACTGATCTAACGCAACGAAGCGAGAAAGTTCTCTATCCCGCGGGTGTACGCAGTACCGGATTCCAGGAACCCGCTGTTGTGGTCGCCGTGTATTTCGAGGAACTGTTTGGGAGGAGCCGCCATCTCGAAGAGATGAACGCCGGCTTCGAACGGCACGATCTCATCGCCGCGGCTGTGGACGAAAAGCTTCGGACAGGTGAGCGCCGCAATGCGGTTCGTGGAGTCGTAGCGAATCCGGAGCAGAGGCCGCACGGGCAGGAACGGGTAGGCGTGAACCGCCGCATCGGCGAGCGTCGGGAAGCTCGACTCCACGATGAGCGCGGCGGGAGTGTGCTCGATCGCCAGCTCGATCGCCACCGGCCCGCCGAGAGAACGGCCGAAGAAAACGATCTTCTCCGGCGTCACGCCTTCTTTTTCCACGAGGTAGCGGTACGCAGCGCGGGCATCCGTGTACGTGCCGGCCTCGCTCGGGCCCCCGCCGCTCCTGCCGAATCCGCGGTAGTCGAATATGAAAACCGGCATTCCGAGATCGTGTAACGCGCGTATCGATTCCACCCGGTTCGAGAGGTTCCCCGCGTTCCCGTGGCAGTAGAGGAGAACCCAGGGGGTGCCGGACGCGGGGACGAACCAGCCGTGGATCTGGACGCCGTCATCCGTCTTGAAGAAGACGTCCCTGTACGCCATCCCCGCGCTCGCGGGGGTCGCGGTTATCCTCCGCTCAGGGTAGTAAACCAGATGCTTCTGAAACGCGAACGCGACGAGGCATACGCCCACATAAGTGCCGGCGATCACGGCGAGTATCATCATGAAATGGCGCATCGATCTCCGTCTGTGGTATCATCCAGGCCGAACGCCGCACGTCTTCGCGCGACTCTCCAGCCAATGCACGACAGCTTCGGTCCCGGCCGCGCGGTTCGCGACGGACCCGCCGCGCTGTGATTCGAAGGATCGGCACAGCGCACGCGACGACGACAATCGAGAAGGAGTACGCAATGACTGAGCACTACCGACACATAGAGACAAAGCTCGTTCACGCCGGCGAGCGCCCGTGCATCGAGGGCGCCGTCAGGACGCCGATATTTCAGTCCGCCATGTTCGAGACCTTCGGCGGGGAGAACTATCATGATATCAAATACATTCGTCTCAACAACACACCAAACCACACCGTTCTCCACCGAAAACTCGCCGCGGTAGAGAACGCCGAGAACGCCGTGGTCACGGCGAGCGGCATGGCCGCCATCACGTGCGCGATCTTCACCCTTCTCCGTGCGGGCGACCACCTGTTGATCCAGAACACGCTCTACGGGGGCACGGACAGCTTCATCACCAAGGACCTTCCCGGGTACGGTATCGAGGTCGATTTCATCGATCCCGCGAAGCCTGACTCTTGGGAATCGAAGCTCAAGCAAAATACGAAGGCGATCTACGTCGAGACGATCTCCAACCCCCTCATGGAGGTCGGCGATCTCGAGGCGGTCGTCGAGTTCGCGAAGAGGCACAATCTCGTTTCGATGATCGACAACACGTTCGCAAGCCCGATCAACTTCCGTCCCATCGAACACGGATTCGATTTGTCGCTTCACAGCTGCACGAAGTACCTGAACGGGCATTCGGACATCGTGGCCGGGGCGGTGATCGGAAGCACGCTGTACATCGACGAGATCAAGCACAAGCTCGACCA
>CAZYCB010000239.1:0-3574 GCA_964645735.1 uncultured bacterium
GCCGCGGCGAGCGCGCTTCGCTCCATGTCGGTGAGTCCTCCTTCAGGACCCACGACGATCATCAACGGCTCATCGCGAGCCGCCGGCCATGGGGACCGGGCATCCGAGTCCCCGACGACGACCGCCGCTGTTTCTTTCGCACGGGCGAGAAGGCCGTCGAATCGCTCGACGGACTCGATGTCGGGAAGCACCGATCGAAACGACTGCTTCATCGCGGAGAGCGCCACGCGGCGGAGCCGTTCGACGAATACCGGCGCATAGGTTTTGACGTGCGACTTCTCGGATTCGAAGGGGATGCACCGCGTGATTCCGAGTTCGGTACATTGCTCCACCGCCCGCGCGAACGTGTCTCTCTTCAGCAGGGCGAGCGCGAGAGTCACTTCGCGGGGGTTGAGGTTGTCCTCCTCGATTCCCTCCACGACGAGGCCCGTCACGCGGCTCGTCGATTCGCCCACGACGCACCGTGCGATCATCCCCCGGCCGTTCGTCACGTATACCGTCGCTCCTCTGGACATACGGAGTACGCGCGACACGTGGTGATGCTCGTCGCCCGTGAGCTCGACCCGTTCGCACGAACGCTCGAGATCGCTTGCATAGAAGAGGAAATGATGAGCGGGATCGGCTCTCATAGCGCTCTCGTGATCGGGCCGTCAGCCCGCGTGGGGACGAGGGAGCTTTGACGAGAGGTTCTTTTCGAGTTCGTCGAAAAGCCCTTTCTCTTCCTTCGTGAGCCGGTCGGGGATCCACGCGATGACGCGGACGAGATGATCTCCCCTGCCGTAGCTATTCAATCTCGGGATACCCTTGCCCTTGAGACGGAAAAGCTTGTGCGAAGGCGTTCCCGGCGGGATCTTGAGAAGCACGTTCCCGGACAGCGTCGGCACTTCCGTCTTCGTGCCGAGTGCGAGCTGGCTGACGGTGAGAGGCAGTTCCATGAGAACATCGTTTCCGTGCCGCTCGAAAAGTTCGTGGGGCGCTTCCTCGACGATCACGTAGAGGTTCCCCCTGGGGCTTCCCCGTTCCCCCGCGTCGCCGCCGCCGGAGATCGTGATGTAGTTTCCGCTCGACACACCCGCGGGGATCTTGACGTTGATCTTCTCGCTCCCCCGCACCGTCCCGGTGCCCCGGCAGGCGCCGCAGGGTTCCGTGATCACCGTGCCCTGGCCGCCGCAGCGCTGACACTCCGAGACGTTCACGAACTGGCCGAACAACGATCGCTGAACGTGCTTGATCTGTCCGCTTCCCCCGCACGCATCGCACACGGTCGACCGCGAGCCCGGCCGCGCCCCGGAGCCGCTGCATTCAGCGCAAGGAACGAGGCTCGTCACTTTGATTTGCTTCTCGATACCGGAGGCGACTTCCTCGAGAGTGAGCTTGAGTTTCACCTGAAGGTCGCGTCCCCTTCGCTGATGGCCTCGCGGCGACGCGCGGTTCCCCGTTCCGAAGAGGTCACCGAAACCGAATCCGCCAAAATCCCGCATGAACGCGCGGAGCGCGTCCGACAGATCGAACTCCGTCCCGAAACCGTAGCCCTCCGCGCCTGCGCGCCCCGAAACGCCCGCGTGTCCATACTGATCGTACGCGACGCGCTTCTCTGCTTCACGGAGAACCTCGTAGGCCTCAGTGGCTTCCTTGAACTTCTCCTCCGCCGTGGCGTCGCCGGGATTGCGGTCGGGATGGTACTGCAGGGCGAGTTGCCGGTAGGCTTTCTTGATCTGTTCGGTCGTGGCGTTCCGGTCCACGCCGAGAACTTCGTAGTAGTCACGTTTAGCCATCGAACGCAAGCCCCTCTCGTCCAGGATCAAAATCCAGCGCAATATAGCACGAAAGGGGAGCGGTGCAAAGCGTCAACCCGCGCTAGTCCGAGGAGTCGCCTGAACTGGGGGTGCTGTAGATGAGTCCGGCGAATCTGTGCATCATCGTCTGGAGACTCTCGGTCGCTTTCTTCAGCTCGCCGACCCTCTGGGGACCGCCCTCCTTGGCCGATACGAGGCGGTCGATGGCCGTCTTCGTGTCCTTGATGTCCTGCGAGGAGAGCTTATCCGAGAACTCGCGGATCGTCTGCTCGGCCGCGTAGAGAAGATTTTCGGCGTCGTTCACAGCTTGCGAATACGCTTTTTTCGAGCGGTCCTCTTCGGAGTGTTTTTTCGCCTCGCCGATCATGCGTTCGATTTCGTTCTGCGTGAGCCCGCCGTACTGCTTGATCACGATCTCTTGGGCTTTGCCGGTGCCGAGATCCGTGGCGGAGACGTGGACAATGCCGTTGGCGTCGATGTCGAACGCGACTTCGATCTGCGGGACGCCGCGCGGCGCCGGCGGGATACCCACGAGATCGAAGCGCCCGAGCGTCCGATTGTCCTTGGACATCTCGCGCTCGCCCTGAAGCACGTGCACGCTCACCGCCGGCTGGTCATCGGTCGCCGTCGAGAAGATCTGGCTCTTTCTCGTCGGAATCGTCGTATTCCGCGGAATGAGCCTCGTCATCACTCCGCCGAGCGTCTCGATGCCGAGCGAGAGCGGTGTCACGTCGAGGAGCAGCACTTCTTCGACCTCTCCGGTGAGAACGCCCGCTTGGATCGCGGCGCCCTGCGCGACCACCTCGTCGGGGTTCGTTCCCTTGTGCGGCTCCTGCTGGAAAAAGCGCTTCACCGCTTCGCGCACGGCGGGCATGCGCGTCATCCCGCCGACGAGGACGACGGCCTGGATGTCGGATGTTTTGAGCTTGGCATCCTTCAACGCCTGCTTGCACGGTTCGATCGTGCTCTTCACCAGGTCCTCGGTGAGGTTCTCGAGCGTCGCTCGCGTGAGCATGGTTTCGAAGTGCTTGGGTCCGGTCTCGTCCGCGGCGAGAAACGGCAGGTTCATCGAGGTCTCGAGCGCGCAGGAAAGTTCGCACTTCGCCTTTTCCGCCGCGTCCTTGATCCTCTGGAGCGCCATCTTCTCTGACGACACGTCGATGTGGGTCTCTCTCTCGAACGTCTCGATCATCCAGTCCATGATCTTCCTGTCGAAGTCGTCGCCTCCAAGATGCGTGTCGCCGTTCGTCGATTTCACCTGGAACACGCCCCCCGAAAGTTCGAGGATCGAGATGTCGAACGTCCCACCGCCGAGATCGTACACGGCGATGATCCCCGACTTCTGCTTGTCGAGACCGTACGCCAGTGCCGCGGCCGTCGGTTCGTTGATGATGCGGAGCACCTCGAGTCCGGCGATCTGCCCCGCGTCCTTCGTCGCCTGACGCTGAGCATCGTTGAAATAGGCGGGCACCGTGATCACGGCCTGCGTGATTCCTTCCCCGGTGTACTCCTCGGCGATCTGCTTGAGATTCTGGAGAACCATCGCCGAGATCTCCTCGGGACGGAACTGTCGATCGTGGGCCTTTATGAAGATCTGGTTGTTCGTGCCGGAAATGACGTGATACGGGAGGCGCGCGAGCTCTGCGGAGCGCTCCTGGTACTTGCACCCCATGAACCGCTTGACCGAGTAGATCGTGTTCTCCGGGTTCGTGATCGACTGGCGCTTGGCGATGTTGTAGGACGGGGAACGCCTCGTCGGCCCCATCGCCAAGCGCCAG
>CAZYCB010000240.1:0-1915 GCA_964645735.1 uncultured bacterium
GCGTGCCGCGCGAGAAGATCCGCGTCCTGCGGATCGGGGTTCCCGAGCCGCCGCGCGGGCGATCCGCGGGAATACGGGAGGCGCTCGGAATCTCGAAGGAGGATTTTCTCTGCGTCATGGTCGGAAGCCTCGAAGAGCGCAAGGGGCATGCCCGGGCCTTCGATGCCCTCGCCGAGCTTCCCGGCGGCGTGAAGCTGCTTATCGCGGGAGCGGGGGAGGAGGGGGGCGCCCTTCGCGCGAAGGCCGTCTCTCTCGGGCTCGATCGCCGCGTTTATTTTCTCGGATATCGAGCCGATGTCGACGCGCTCCTCTCCGAATGCGACGCGCTCCTGCTCCTCTCTACGCTCGAAGCGACTCCGTACGTCATCATCGAAGCGATGGCGTCCGGTCTTCCCGTCGTCGCGAGCAACGTCTATGGCATATCGGAGATAGTGCGGGACGGGGAGACGGGGATTCTCGTCGATCCGGACGCGCGCGAAGAACTCGTGCGGGCGATATCGGCTCTCGCGCAGGATCGCGATCGCGGGGCCCGCATGGGAAGAGCGGGGAGAAAGCGCTACGAAGAGATGTTCCGGGTCGAACGATGCGTCGAGGAGACGCAGGCGGTTTACCGGGACCTGCTCAGAACGGATTCGAAGAGCCGGATGTAATCGTCCCCCCGGTCTCTGATATCGTGATTGGCTCTCACGTACCGGATCGCCCGCGCGGACAGTTCGTCCCGCATCGTCCGATTCGACCGGATGTCCCGCACCGCCTCGACGAGCCCCTCGAAAGTGCCGGTTACGATTCCGACGCCGTTGTTCGAGAGGATCCCGTCCGGGTCGATCTCCATCGTGATGACGGGGACCCCGTGCGCCCACGCGTGGAGGTAGGTGTTCGGAAAGCCCTCGAGAGAGGATGTGTTGAGAAGCGCGTACGCGTTCCCGTAGTACGCGTCCATCTCACGGGGAGGAACGAACGGGATATGCTCGACGTTCGGGATTCGCTTCGCCGCTTCGGTTATGGCGGAAGCGTAGCGCTTGTTCCCCGCGTACCCGCCGATGACGGTGAATCGCTCGTCGGGGAGGGCTCGGGCGAGTTCGAGCGCCACATCGGGCCTCTTGGTGCCCTGGAATCTTCCCACCCACAGGAATCCCGAATCTCGCGCGGTGCCGCTCGCGTCGCGGACCGTTCGCGGAAGCTCCCCCTCCGCCGGGGCTCCGTCCGGGGAAGGGATCGCGATGCCGTTGCGGATGAGAGCGGTCTCTCTTCCGAAATTCTCAAGCATGAGGCGCCGCTGTTTCTCGGTCTGGGATATGACGGCATTCGCCGTTCGTATTCCGTATCGATAGAGAAACGTCATGGGCCAATGGATCGCGCCCTGACCGTCCGGATAGCAGTTGTAATCGATGCCGAGGGAGAAGGTGAACGCCTTGCCGAGATCAAATGCGAAGCGCGCGAGCTGTCCGGTGAAAAACGCCGTCGAGCGCTGGTTGTAAATATCCGCGTCGGCGATTCTCATGGCGTTCCGGATCCTGATCATATCGGGGATGAAATGGAGCTTCCGGTTCCCCCTGAACGGGGTGAACGACTTGATGAGCGTGATGTCGTCGACGATTTCAACCTCGTCCTGTCCGAAATCTCCGACGATGAACGAAACGTCGATCCCCTTCGCCTTCATATGGTTCGCGAGCAGCAGCTGCTGCGTTTCGGCGCCTCCCGCCCAGGCCGTTCTGTCGGGTCTGAAATAGGAGTACGCCGTCGGCGAAAAGAAGCACACCTTCATGGTCGAGAATACTACCGGATGCAACTTGCGGCCTGCAATAACATTCGGTTATACTGTGCGCGTGGACGGCTGTGTTTCTCGAGACAAGGAGCGGTTCTCTATGAAGGGTGTCATTCTTGCCGGCGGACTCGGTACCCGCTTGTATCCCCT
>CAZYCB010000241.1:0-2956 GCA_964645735.1 uncultured bacterium
GACATCGTGAGGGGAGAGAACCTGGATGAATCTTTCCATGGCGACTGGGTCACGCATTACTCGATATGGAGAGCCATCGATCCTGATGCGGCCTTCGACATGCTCGATCGGGGGAGAACGTTCCTCGCCTCCGGTGAGGGCATTCCCAAGGAGCTCCCGAAGGACGCGGTGCGTATCGAACAGCTTGGCGCTTCGACGTACTACTGACAGCTCATGGAAACACAAGATCTCTACTACCAAGACTCGTACGGACTGCCGCTCCCCACGTTGTATGATTCGACGGGTGCGGGAATCGGGAACCACTACTTCCAAGTAATCGCGCAAACTGCGGACCCGAAGGTCTGCGGCTCACGTGGGCTCCCAATGCGGAAACCGACCTCGACTGCTACCGCGTCTACCGGGGGACAAACGAGGGATTCCTGCCCGGACCCGGAAACTTGCTTTCCGCAGCATGCGACACCGTTCTTTTCGACGACGGCTGGAGGTGGGACACCCGCTACTGGTATAAGGTCTCGGCGATCGACATCCACGGCAACGAGAGCGGATATGCTGTTTTGCGGCCGGAGGATGTCACGGGTGTGGAGACGCCCAAGACACCTGCGGTGACCTTTCTCCGGCAGAACTTGCCGAATCCATTCAATCCGACGACACGGATCGAGTTCGGGCTCAAGGATGCAACGCGAGTATCGCTGAGGATATATGACGCATCGGGACGCTTAGTACGAGTGCTCGTCGAGGGCAATAGGCCTGCGGGACGCCATGCTGAGATGTGGGATGGCAGGAATGCCGGCGGGCTCCAGGTTGCGAGCGGCATTTACTTTTATCGCCTCACGGCGGGGCGATTCGATCAGACCAACAAGATGGTGCTAGTGCGATAAGTCGCACTGCGGGAGGGTTCCGAGCCCAGTTCCGATGCCGTCGGGAATGCGATCGGGCACTTCGGTCCAGCCGTCGTGCTAGCGCTTGACAGAGCCTTTTCGAGAAGATTCTCGGAGAGGGACGATTCGCTCCCACACACGTTACAATTAATTACAGTGAGTTGCATGGTGGAGGCGGCGGGAATCGAACCCTGTAGATCCGTAAACTCAAACCTGATGATGGCACGCGAGTTCGGTCGTTACCGTATTTGAAACAGACCGTTATGTTGATTACCGCAATCCCCTCGTGTCCACTGGCGTCCCCTGGTGTCCACCCCAGTCATGGAGACATTTTGGAGACGAGATCGCAAGACGTAAGAGATAGACCAGCCGACGCGCTCGCCGACGTACAGAGACGACCGGAAGTGTATTCCTAAGTTGCAATCCGCGCTCTACACCCGTTTCGAGAAGTATTCTCGCTGACGCCTGGGGAACATCGGTTTGGTTTTGCCATGACCACAGCCTGTCAAGGGGTGGAGTCTCCGGCAAGCCCGGGGTGGTTCCCTTACGTGCGGGCCGCACCGGGCCAAAAAGAACCGCCCGCGGGACACGCGGGCGGTTCATACGGTGGAACACACCGTTATTGCTCAGGCTATCGTCGAAAACCTGCTCCTATTCGTACAGAGCCTTGATGTTCCCCCAGCTCGTAGACTCGGTCGGCACCGAGGCTTGCAGCTGGGTGAATGTGACGGAGTAACTGCTGAGGATGGTGCTGCCGCCTGAGGCGACAAACGTCAGCTTCACGTAGAGCACCTTGGCCACTCCGACCACCGGGGTAACATAACTCGGGCCCCAGGGCGTCCCGCTATTGCTGAAGGTAGCGAGAGGCGAACTGAAATCGCTGCTGTCGTCGAAGACACCGGTCACCGTGAAGGTGCCGCTCGCTATGTAGCGGTTCCCATCCCCGCTGACCCGTGAAAAGTACATCATCAGAAGCTCGTTCAGAGGGGTGGTGGCTGGATCGTCGACGATCTCCACCTTGTAGATCATGGTCTTCGTCGTACTGGTTATCTGCTTGTCCGAACCCGGGCTCAGGGACCACGCGTACAGGCCGCCATAGTTTTGTGCAGTGACGGTGCCGCCGCCCGCCCATGTTGTCGAGATCAACGTGAAGAGTTTGTCCCCTACCGTAATCGGCGAGCTCGCCCACTGTGTTATGGTTACCGCTGAAACCGCCGCCGCCGCTAGGAAGACCGCGATGGCCGTGAAGACGCCGAGCGTTAGCAACTTACGCATGACAACCCCCTTTTTGAAATACCTCGAACCTACAAGCGGCTGCACCCCTAACCGCTACTTGCGAAGCGGAGTGAGTGTAACATGCCCCGTCCGTAAAATCAACTTCTAACGACATACGTGGCGGGGGCGTTGAAACATAAAAACCGCCCGCGCTTCTCGCGGGCGGTTCAAATTGGGCGAGACGATGTTAACTGATTAGCTAACAAAAAGAATTGGTGGAGGCGGCGGGAATCGAACCCGTTCTAAGAGTAAACACTAACCTGATGATGGCACGCGAGTTCGGTTGTTATCGCCTCCAGAACATGGAGTTATCCTGCGAGGGTTTGTCCCCTGGCGTTCTCCCGCGTCCCCTGCAATCCACCCCAGTCATGGAGATATTTTGGAGACGGTGCCGAACCCCGCGGGCTGCATTACGAGCCCCGAATCCCGGTTGATTCGACCCGCTTCGAAATTCTCCCTTGAAATGTGAAGCGATAGGCTTCATATTTCAATGCATGAAGCACGTCCCGCGGCTGAGACACCTTAGATCGGTCGAACGCCTGATTCGAGAACGTCCTGTGGTGGCGTTGCTCGGCGCCCGCCAGGTTGGGAAGACGACGTTGGCGCGGGAGGTAGTCCAGAGGCGCAAGGGACCCAGTACTTTCTTCGATTTGGAGGACCCGCGCGATCTGGCGAGACTGGATGAGGCGACCTTGACTCTGGAGAATCTCCGCGGGCTGGTCGTACTCGACGAAATACACCGCCGCCCTGATCTCTTCCCCATTCTTCGGGTCCTTGCTGATCGACCAAGGACTCCCGCGCAC
>CAZYCB010000242.1:0-2078 GCA_964645735.1 uncultured bacterium
CCGTGCGTCCCGGCGCACCTTCTCTGACTCTATCGTTATTCTTCGAGATCGAGGCGCTCGCGCACCCGCTTCACGATCTCGGGCATCTCCGCCGTTTCGAGGCGAGAGAGCGCTTCGGCGCGGTCCATGTATCCTTCCCGAACCAGCTTCGCGAGCTCGAACGCGTACGGATGAAAATTGAACTGTCCCTTGTGGATCATGTTCGCGAAGGCGTTGAGGAGGCAATTGGTCGAGTTCGGATCGGTGTCCTCGGGTTTCCGCCAGCCGAGGGCACGTATCTCGGCGACGATCCGGTCTTCGTCGTAATCGAGAAAGGCGAGCGGGCTCACGTTGTAGGGAAACCGCTCCTCGCGCGTGAAATGCTCCTCGGTGAGGAAGTAGTTCTCGATCTCGGGTCCCGCCGCCTCGCGCATCGGGTCGAGGAGAACCTTCTGCATGCTCCGGATCATCGAAGGGTTGTTCTTGAATATCGACGCTTCGATCGGGGCCTGTCCGGGCGACCAGCCGTACGCGACGAAGGGGATTCCCCCATCGATCGCCATCCGCAGGACGACGAATTTGACGAGGCCCATGCAGCTCGTGCAGATCGTGCTCGCCCGCTCGAGCGTCTTGGCGGGATACATCTCGGTCTGCGCCGCCTTGCGGAATATCGTCTTCATGAGATCGAAGCGCGGTTTGTAGACGATGTGGTCGATGCCGAGGTTTTCGGAGACGTGCCGCATGTTCTCGATGGAGGTGGGGGAGACGAATCCGTTGTCGAGGGTGAGCGCGAGCACGGAGAGCTTGTATTTCCGGCGCAGCACCATGAGCGTATACGTCGAATCCTTCCCCCCGCTGTACGCCATGAGCGCGTCGTAGCCGCCTGGTTTCCGGTGCGCCGCGAGAAGATCGTCGAACTTGCGGCGGTACTTATCCTTCGATTCCTCGAGCCGCTCCCGTCCCTTGAATGCCCGGCACAGGCCGCAGACCCCCGCGTCGTCGAAGCTGATCCCCGGAAACGTTTCGGGCAGGACGCACTGCGTACACGTTTTCATCGCTGATATCCCTTCACGCTATCGGTCCCCCGGATTTTCGCCGCAGGCCTTCCGGCCGCCCGCGCTAGAATTTGAACTCGACCGACGGGGCCATCTCTCTGAGCATGGCCGTCGCGTCGCGCTTGCGCACGAGGTCCTTCGCGGCGCGGGCGACCTGGTCGGTCGTGAGCCCGAGCGCCGAGGCGATCTCCGCGTGCGGCACTCCGTTCTCGACGCCGTAGATCACGTAGTCGAGTATCTCGTACGGCATGCAGAAATAGAAATCCTGGTCGCTGACGGGGAAGCTGTACGTGTCGGGGCTCGGGGTGCGCTTGAGGACGACATCGGGCACGCCGAGGTGCGCCCCCAGCGCGAACACCTGCGCCTTGTACAGATACGCGAGCGGCTCGATATCGACCCCGCCGTCCCCGTATTTCACGTAGAAGCCCTGAATGAGTTCTGGATAGTTTGTCGTTCCGCAGACGATGTAGTAGCGGCGTTCCGCCTCGTAGTAGAGCTGCGTCATGCGGAGTCGCTGCTTGATGTCGTTCGCCGCCATGAGCTCGAGATAGTCCCCGTGCGGGACGCGCTCCTTCCTCACGGTTCCGTCCGGGAGGAGCACCTCGATGTGATACACGTTGAGGCGGTCGCGATCGAGAAGATCCTGGGGGAGGACGAGACGGAACTTGAAGGGCGGACTGAGGGCGGGGAACAGTTTCTTCACGATCGCGTCGCGTTTCTCGTAGACGCGGAAGGTCTCGAGCATGGGAGCGAGGTTGATTTCGTGGCATTCGATGCCGAGCTCGTCGGCGACGAGTTTCCCGTACTCGCGGCTGATCGGATTCGAATCCTTCTCGGGCAAGAGAAGCCCGATCACCCGTTCGCGCCCGAGCGCCTTGACCGAGAGCGCCGCCGAGACGGATGAATCGATCCCGCCGCTCAGGCCGATGACGATCCCCTTCCGGCGGTATCGGTTGAGCACGGCGTCCCTCATGAAATCCACGAGCTTCGCGGAAATCGCCTCGGGGTCTATCTTCAGCACGTTCTTCGTGAATGCCATGGAGT
>CAZYCB010000243.1:0-11752 GCA_964645735.1 uncultured bacterium
GCCCCTTGTTTTCCGACCAGTCTTTTCACAATCTCGGCGTGGGCCAGTACGGCGACCAGCCCGACATCGGCCGCGAAGAATTAACGAAGAATCCCAGCGACCGCGGGAAGTTCAAGACACCGGGGTTGAGAAACGTTGCCCTCACGCATCCGTACCTCCACCTGGGCACCGAGAAGACGCTCATGGATGTCGTGGAACTCTACGACAGGGGCGGCATCCAGAACCCGAACCTCGACCCATTGATGCTCCCGCTCCATTTGACGCAGGGAGAAAAGAAAGACCTCGTGGCGTTCCTCGAGGCGTTGACGGGACCGGTTCCCGATGTCAAGCCGCCCGTGTTGCCGCCGGATTCTGGCTCGCCGAAGGGAGGGATGTAGGAATGAAGACACCGAGATTCCTTGGCGTTGCATTCGTGCTGATCGCGGTTTTGATGAGTCTTCCCGCACCGTCGTCCGCTATCCCCGTCTTCGCGCGGAAGTACGGGTTTTCATGCACGATGTGTCACTCGAACATCCCCCGTCTGAACGACTGGGGCATGCGGTACCGCCAGAACGGCTACCGGCTCCCCGGCCGGGAGAACGACGAGAAAACCGTTCTCGAGAGCCCGGCGCCGCTCGCGATGAGAACGAGCGGCGGCTACGTGTACGAGTCGTTCTCGAACGTCCCCGGCGCGGAGAAGACCAGTCATTTTCAAATGAACGGCCTCGACATTCTCAGCGCGGGTCTTCTCGGATCGAAGATAGGATACTTCGCCGTGTACACGCCCGAGATCGCCGCGTCGCGAAACGTGGAAGGGCAATCGGGCAACCTCGAAATGGCGAGCGTCGTCTTCAGCCGCATCGGTTCGCCGTGGCTCAATGTGCGCGCCGGCCGTTTCGAGCCCGCGTACGTGGCGTTCAGCGTGAAGCGCCAGCTCTCGCTCGCCCCGTACGACATATACGAATACGGGGCGCCCGGCGGCGTCGTGCTCTCGGAAACCCAGACGGGGATCGAGCTCACGGGAAACAGCGCCGGCTTTGGCAGCGGGTTCCGCCTCGGGTACGCGGCGGGGTGCGTGAACGGATCGGAGACCAACAGGAACGACGATGTTCCGGCCGACTTCTACGCGAGAGCGACGTGCGTCATCGGCCCCGGCGAGGGTCAGACGGCCGGTCAGCGAATCGGCGTGACGGGATACTTCGGCCAGGCGCGTCCGGATACGTCGATGGAGGACGACTGCCGCGAGCCGTTCTATCGCGTGGGCGTCGACGCGAGCCTCAACGTGAAGATCGTGAATCTCTCGGTGCAGTACCTCTTCGGCAGAGACAACAAGGAACTCTGGGGATTCGAAGAGGACGCCGATTTCTGGGGAGGCTTCGCGGAGCTTTCCCTCATGCCTCGAACGGACCTCGTTGCGTTCGGCCGCTTCGACATGGTGTCGATGCCGAGCGAGATCGACGAGAGCCTCACGCGCGTGACGGCCGGTGCGCCTTACTACTTCGTCGACAACCTGGCGCTCCACCTCGAGTACTCGAGGGCGATGCTGGATGTGAAGACCGGAGACGATCCTTCGCAGGATTCAGTTGCGGCCCGCCTGGACTTCGCGTTTTGAGTTAGCCCGGCCTCTTCGGCGGCTTGCGCAAGAGACCCTGGGGTCGCGAGACTTCAGGGTCTCTCGGCCTGCTCCGCGCATCCGCTCCCAGGGGGCGAGACCGCGAGATCACGATGGCGCGTGCCGCCCCGGCGCTCCGGAGGTCTTCTTGCACGTTCGCGACGAGACAAATCGATCATGAACCACCCACTCGAAAACGAAACTCCTCTCGGCCTCACTGAAATCGAGGCCGCGAAGCGGCTGCGCGAGGAAGGCCGCAACGAGCTGCCTTCCTCCAAGGGGAGGAGCGTCTTCGCCATCGGGCTCGACGTCGTGCGCGAACCGATGTTTCTCATGCTGGTCGCCTGCGGCGCGCTGTACCTGCTCCTGGGCGACGTCGAGGAAGCGCTGATGCTCCTCGGTTTCGTGTTCGTCGTCATGGGCATCACGCTATATCAGGAACGCAAGACCGAGCGAGCGCTCGAGGCGCTCCGCGATCTCACCAGCCCGCGCGCCCTTGTCATTCGCGACGGAGCGGAGAAGCGTATCCCGGGCCGAGACGTCGTCCGCGGCGACATCCTGGTCGTCAAGGAGGGCGACCGCGTGCCGGCGGACGCCGCGCTGCTCTCGTGTCTCAATCTCTCGGTCGACGAGTCGCTCCTCACCGGCGAGTCGGTGCCCGTACGCAAGGCGGCCGGTGCAAGTCACCCGACGATGGGGCGCTCAGCCACCGAAGCCGGGGCCCGTCGCGAGGCCGGATCGGATGCGCGGCCCGAGACCGAAACGATGGCACGCCCCGGAGGCGACGATCTGCCGTTCATATACTCGAGCACGATGGTCGTGCAGGGCCAGGGGATCGCCGAAGTGCGGGCGATCGGGATGAACACCGAGATCGGCAAGATCGGGAGAGCCCTGCAAACAGTCGAATCGGAACGAACGCCGCTGCAAAAAGAAACGGGGCGGATGGTTCGCAATCTCGCCGTCCTCGGATTGTCGCTCTGCGCAGTGGTGATCATCGTCTACGGACTCACGCGCGGAAACTGGCTTCACGGGTTTCTTGCGGGGATCACGCTCGCGATGGCGACGCTCCCGGAGGAGTTTCCCGTCGTGCTCACGATTTTCCTCGCCCTCGGGGCATGGCGCATCTCGCAGAAGCACGTCCTCACGCGCCGCGTGCCTGCCGTCGAGACGCTCGGTGCCGCGACGGTCCTGTGCGTGGACAAGACCGGCACGCTCACGATGAACCGCATGACGGTCGAGACGCTCTTCGCCAATGGCGCGTACCACGATCTCAACGCCCCGGACACCCTTTCGATTCCGGAGGCGTTCCACGAGCTCGCGGAGTTCAGCATCCTCGCGAGCCAGATCGACCCGTTCGATCCGATGGAGAAAGCGATCAAGCTGCTCGGCGAGGAGTATCTCGTCCAGACCGAACATGTGCACCACGACTGGGCGCTCGTGCACGAGTACCCCCTGTCCAAGAAACTGCTCTCGCTCTCCCGCGTGTGGAGATCGAGGGACGGGGCGGACTACATCGTCGCCGCCAAGGGCGCGCCCGAAGCGATCGCCGACCTCTGTCATCTCGATGACGCGCGCCTCCGCGAGCTCGCCCCGCACATCGCCCGCATGGCCGACGAGGGGCTTCGGGTTCTGGGGGTCGCCAAAGCGCGTTTCGAACACCCCGCCCTCCCGCGCGAGCAGCACGATTTCGAATTCGAATTCCTCGGCCTCATCGGGCTCGCCGACCCGGTGCGGCCGACGGTGCCCGACGCGATCAAGGAGTGCTATACGGCCGGGATTCGCGTGGTCATGATCACCGGCGACTATCCGGGTACGGCACGGAATATCGCCCGGCAGATCGGGCTCGAACCGAACGACAAGTTCATCACGGGGCCAGAGCTGGATAGTGTATCCGACGCCGATCTGGGGCGGCGCGTGAAAGAAACGAACATCTTTGCGCGTGTCGTCCCCGAGCAGAAACTGCGGCTCGTCAACGCGCTCAAAGCGGGGGGCGAGGTCGTGGCGATGACCGGCGACGGAGTGAACGACGCGCCCGCGCTGAAATCGGCGCACATCGGAATCGCGATGGGCGGGCGCGGGACCGACGTGGCCCGCGAGTCCGCGGCGCTCGTTCTCCTCGACGACGATTTCTCGTCGATAGTGCAGGCCGTCAAGCTCGGCCGGCGGATCTTCGACAACATCAAGAAAGCGATCGCCTACATCCTCGCCGTCCACGTGCCGATCGCGGGAATGTCGCTCATTCCCGTGCTTCTCAAGTGGCCGCTGGTCCTGCTGCCGGTTCACATCGTGTTCCTCGAACTGATCATCGACCCGGCGTGCTCGATCGTCTTCGAAGCCGAACGGGAAGAAGCCGACGTCATGACCCGCCCCCCCCGCGACTCCCGCAAACCGTTGTTCGACAAGCGGACGCTGGCGGTGAGCTTCCTCCAGGGCTTGAGCGTTCTCCTCATCGTGCTAGCCGTCTTCGCCATCAGCCTGCGCCGCGGGCAGGACGCCGACGAAGCGCGCGCGCTCACCTTCACGACGCTGGTCATGGCGAATCTCGGCTTGATCCTCACTAACCGCTCGTGGTCCCGAACGATCATTGCTACGCTGCGAACACCTAACTTTGCGTTGTGGCTGGTGATCGCCGGAACGGCGGCGGTTCTCGGCCTCGTCCTCTACACGCCTTTTCTGCGTGATCTCTTCAAGTTCAAAGCGCTCCATACGACCGATCTCTGGATATGTCTCGGGGCCGCGGCGACGAGCATCTTCTGGTTCGAGGCGCTCAAGTTCGTCAACGCCGCGCGAAAAAGGGCGTGAGCCGCCCCTGACGAGCTGTCGCGCGAACCGCCGTGCGAGAGGGTGCACGCGAATCGCCGCGAGCTGTCGTGAGAGGGGCCGCAGGTGAATCGCCGCGAACCGCCGCGCCCAAACCGCTGTGAGAGAGGCCGCGAAAGCGAGACGGCAAAACGCTTGGCCCCCCGCGCTCCCGCGTGATACGCTCCCTCGACTGACGTTGACCGCGATTTTGGGGGTGGATCGGCGGGCACTCTGGAGGATTCTCCGTGATCGTCGTCGTTGTTCTCGTCTCCGTTGTGATTCTCGCTCTCGGGTACCGGTTTTACGGCGCGTACCTCACCAGGCGGCTCGGGCTCGACGATTCGCGCGCCACGCCCGCGTGCGAGATGAACGACGGCGTGGACTACGTGCCCGCGCGCAAATCGATGCTTCTCGCGCAGCACTTCTCCGCGATCTCGGCGGCGGGACCCATCGTGGGGCCGATACTGGCGGGGATCTGGTTCGGGTGGCTCCCCGCTCTCGTGTGGATCGTCCTCGGCTCGATTTTCGTCGGCGGGACGCACGATTTCACGAGTCTCGTGGCCTCCGTGAGGCACAAGGCGACGTCCATCGGCGAGCTTGCCCGTCAGTACATGTCGCGCACCTCGCAGATCATCTATCTCATCTTCGTCTGGCTCACGCTCGTCTACGTCATCATCGCCTTTACCGACATCACCGCCCAAACGTTCAAGACGGTCGCCGCCGAGACGGCGCTGGGCCCGGGAGTGGCGGTGAGTTCGTTTCTCTACCTGTTTCTCGGCGTGGCCCTCGGGATCGTCCTCTACAAGATGAAGGTCAAGCTGTGGATCGCCACGGCCATTGCCATCCCTGTTTTGATGCTGGTCATCTGGTGGGGCACCGCGCTCCCCGAGTCCATGGTCAAGTCGCTCCTCTCGGTCCCCATCAAGTCGTGGGAAGTGGTCCTGCTTGTGTACTGCTTCGTCGCCTCGCTGCTCCCCATGTGGCTCTTGCTCCAGCCGCGAGGCTATCTCGGCGGATGGTTCCTCTACCTGACAATGGCGACGGCTCTCTTCGGCGCGCTCTTCGGAGGCCTCGGCATCGAGTATCCGGCTCTGAACCTCGAAGGGCTCGAGAGCCTCGCGAACGGCAAGCCTCTCATTCCTATCGTATTCATCACGGTCGCGTGCGGAGCGTGCTCCGGTTTTCACGCCATCGTGTCATCCGGCACGACGTCGAAGCAGATCGCCAAGGAATCGGACACGCGCCCCGTGGCCTACGGGTCGATGCTTCTCGAAGGCGTCGTGGCCGTGCTGGCGCTCGCCACGGTCATGATGCTCCCGAAGGGGGACCCGCTTCTCAAGAGCGATCCGAACTTTATCTTCGCCAAGGGACTCTCCGGCTATCTGGGCATAGCCGGCGTCGCCGGGCATATCGGTTTGTCCTTCGCGCTTCTGGCGTTCTCGACGTTCGTCTACGATACGCTGGACGTGTGCACGCGTCTGGCCAGGTACATCCTTCAGGAGCTGTTCGGGTGGCGGACGCGGACGGGCGCGGTGGCGGCGACGTTCATCACGCTCTCTCTCCCGCTCGCCTTTCTGCTCCTCACCAAAGAGAAAGGCTACCTCGTGGCGTGGCCGGTTTTCGGCGTGAGCAATCAGCTGCTGGCGAGCTTGACGCTTCTCGCCGTCTCGATCTGGCTCATACGCACGGGAAAGCGAGCGATGTTCTCGATTCTCCCGATGGCTTTCATGCTCGTTTTCACATTGTGGGCGCTCGTCATACAGATCGCGCCGTTCGTTGCGGCGCTGCCCCGTCTGGGGCGGGGCGTCACGCTCAAACCGGATGTCGTGATTTCGGGGATCTGCGGGGTCATCCTCCTCATTCTCAGCGTCTGGCTGATGATCGAAGCGGTGAGGGTGCTTTCCGCCGCGCGGAGAGACAAGGCCCACGCATAAGGTCGCAGGGCGAGCGGACGCATCGCTGAGAGCAGAAATAGGACCACGCGCAAGAAATGTCCAAAGACAAGACCAGGAAGACGGCGTCTGTGACACCTCTCGAGAAAACGTGTTCGCTTTTGCACACGCTCTCCGTCGAAGAGGTGTGCTCGCGCCTCGAGGCGACTCCCGCCGGATTGACGGAGAAGGAAGCGGCCGCGCGTTTGACAACGTACGGCCCGAACGAGCTCCAGGCCGCTCACCGCATCTCGCCGTGGACAATTCTTTTCGAACAGTTCAAGAATGTCCTCATCGTCATTCTTCTCATCGCCACGGCGCTTTCCGCTTTTCTCGGACACGAGACCGAGGCCATCGTCATCACCGTGATCGTTCTTTTCGCTGTGGTCCTGGGATTCGTGCAGGAGTACCGCGCTGAACGAGCGATCGACGCGCTTCGCCGGATGGCCGCGCCCACGGCGGCCGCGCTTCGAGACGGCGACGAGGTCGAGATCCCGGCGAAGAATCTCGTGCCGGGCGATGTCGTTCTGCTGCGCGCGGGCGACAAGGTCCCGGCGGACGTCCGGCTCATCGAAGCCGTGAACCTCCAGATGGAGGAGTCCGCCCTCACCGGCGAATCGGTCCCGGTGGAGAAACAGACCGCGGCCGTTCCCGGCGAGGACCTTGCCCTCGGCGACCGCACGAACATGGCGTACGCGGGCACGGCGGCAACGTACGGCCGCGGCCGTGCGATTGTCGTCGCCACAGGGATGAACACAGAGTTCGGCAAGATCGCGCAGATGCTCGAGACGGTCGAGACGGGAAAAACGCCGCTGCAGGAGGACCTCGACAAAGTCGGTACCATGCTGGGCCGGGCGGCTTTCGTGATCGTCGCCGTGGTGGTGGCGCTCGGGCTCTGGCGCGGACAGCCTTTCATCGAGATGCTGGTGTTCGGCATCGCGCTCGCCGTCGCGGCGGTGCCGGAAGCGCTCCCCGCGGTAGTGACGATCTCGCTCGCGATCGGCGTGCGCCGGATGGTCAAGCGCCACGCGTTGATGCGGCGCCTCCCGGCCGTCGAGACGCTGGGAAGCGTATCGGTGATCTGTTCCGACAAAACCGGGACTCTCACGAAAGACGAGATGACGGTGCGGCGCATCGTCGCCGCGGGGCAAACGTACGATGTCTCCGGCGCCGGGTACGAGCCGCACGGGGAGTTCTCGATCGACGGCCGCACGGTCGAACCGCCCGGACCTCTCAAGACGCTTCTCGCAGCGGGGACTCTCGCCTCCGACGCGCACATCGTTCACAACGAGACCGACGGCCGCTGGCACGTCAAAGGCGATCCCACCGAGGGTGCGCTCGTGGTGGCGGCCGCCAAAGCGGGTTTGCACAAAACTGATCTCGAATCGCAATTCCCGCGCGTGAACGAGATTCCTTTCACCTCCGAAACCAAGCGCATGACCACTCTTCACTCGGGTCCGGGAGACTCCATCGCGTACTCGAAGGGCGCGCCGGAGGTTATTCTCGCATCGTGCGTCAGCCAGTTGACGGCCGAGGGAGAATCGCCCCTCGACGACGCCGGCCGCAAGGCGATACGCGATGCGGCGCACGAGATGGCGAACGGGGCGATGCGGATTCTCGCCGTGGCCTCCAAGGCCGGTGCGACGCTGGAGAACGCCGAACACGGAATGACGTTTCTTGGGATGGTGGGAATGATCGATCCGCCGCGCCCGGAGGCCAAGGCCGCGGTGCAGAAGTGCGAGGACGCGGGCATCAAGGCGGTGATGATCACGGGAGATCACCCCCTCACGGCGCAGGCGGTGGCTCGCGAACTTGGGATTCTCAAGACAGGACGCGTCGTCACCGGTGCCAATCTAGAGGAGATGAGCGATGCCGAGTTGGGGCGCGAGGTGGAGAACATCGAGGTGTACGCGCGCGTTTCGCCGTCGCACAAGCTGCGCGTCGTCACCGCGCTCCAGGAGAAGGGCCACATCGCCGCGATGACGGGAGACGGCGTGAACGATGCGCCCGCGCTCAAGAAGGCCGACATCGGCATCGCCATGGGCATCACGGGGACCGATGTGACCAAAGAAGCGGCCGCGATGACGCTCACCGACGACAACTTCGCCTCCATCGTGGCGGCTGTGGAAGAGGGACGGGGGATTTTCGGCAACATCAAGAAATACCTGATGTACCTGCTGTCATCCAACCTGGGAGAGATCGTCCTGATGGCCGGGGCGACGCTCGCCGGTCTGCCGCTCCCCTTGACCGCGGTGCAAATTCTCTACGTCAACCTCGCGACCGACGGACTGCCGGCTCTCGCTCTCGCGGTCGATCCGCCGGAGCCGGGTCTCATGCGCCGCAAGCCGCGAAAGCCTAGGGCCGGGATTTTCACGCGCCCCGTGGTGACCCTCATGGTGCTCGCCGGCTTGTGGGCCGCGGCGGCGAACCTCGGCCTTTTCGTCTGGGCGCTCCGGAGCGGCCGGAGCGTTTCGGAAGCGATGACAATGACGTTCATCTCGCTCGTGCTCATCCAGTTCTTCAACGCGTACAACTTCAGATCCGACCGGTACTCGGCGCTACGGCGGACGTTCGCCAACAAGTGGTTGAACGCCGCGGTCGCCTGGGAGACCCTCTTGCTCATCATGATCGTCTATCTCCCCTTCCTGCACCGCGCGTTCGGCACGTACTTCCTCCCTCTCGAGGATTGGGCGGTCGTCATCGGCGTAGCCTTCACCATCACTCCCGTGCTCGAAGCGGCGAAGTGGATGGAACGCCGCGGATGGTTCGGGGAAGTGAGTTGAACGCACCCGGCGTCCGGCGTTATAATCCCCGCGCTTGGATCTATCTGCTACGAACATACACCAGGGAGGATGCCATGCACTCACGTGCCGTCACACGGGCTGCTGCGTCTCTTGCCGTCTCTCTTCTCATATGTCTCGCCGTCACCGTCTGGATCGCCTCGTCGTCGCTCGCGGCCGCACGGGGAGCGAACGAGAATGCGGACGGTTTTACGTGGGCACCGGGTGGGTACACGGTGCGAATTCCTCTCAAGGACAAGAACCTGCAGAGAATGCTCGTCGAGCGTGACATCGAGGTCCTCGCGCTCGTGAAGGGCGGATTTCTCGATGTCCTCGCGACGGAGAAGGACCTCGATTTCCTCATGTCGCTCGGGTATCCGGTGACGATCATAAGGAGTCCCGACTCGCCTCTCTTGGGGGCGACCGCTCTCGATGAGAACCTCGGCCTCTATCACACGTACGCGGAGCTGGAGGCGGCGCTTGCGAGCCTCGAGACGACGTATCCCACACTCGCCGATGTCTCCGTGCCGGGGCAGAGCGGGCAGGGACGGAACCTGTCCGTCATCAAGATCTCGGACAACGTCACCGTGGATGAAGACGAGCCCGAAGTGTTCTTCATGGCGAACAACCACGCGAGAGAGATCATGACCGTCGATATTGCCCTCATGTTTGCCCAATACCTCCTCACCAATTACGGGAACATCTCCGATGTGACCGACATGGTGAACAACCGCGAGATCTTCATCATGCCCATGTCGAACCCGGACGGCCACCGGTACGTCGAGCTGAACCACTCGGGGCCCTCGGACGGCTGGTGGAGAAAGAACCGCCGGTACAACTACGATGGGTCCTACGGCGTCGATCTCAACCGGAACTACGGGTACATGTGGGGATACGACAACAACGGCTCCTCGCCCACGCCCGGCTCCCCTATTTACAGAGGCACTGCGGCGTTTTCCGAGTACGAGACGACAGCGATACGGAATTTCTGCGCGGGGCGCCAATTCACGATGGGCATCTCGTATCACAGCTACGGCGAGCTTTTTCTGTTTCCCTGGGATTACGCGCTCCTCTACACGCCCGATCATGATGTGTTCGTCGCGATGGCGGACTCTCTCACGTCGGGGAACGGATACGCAGCGGGCACGTCTCCATCGCTCCTCTATGCCGTGAACGGCGGCTCCGACGACTGGGCGTACGGCGACACAACCACCAAGAACAGGTTTTTCTGCTTCACCGCTGAAATGAACAACTCTTCGCAGGGCGGGTTCGGGCCGGCCGAGTCGTACATACAGCCGACGTTCGATCTTCTTCTCCCCATGAATATGGATATGCTCCACTTCGCCGACAACCCGTATCGGTTCAGGCTCCCGGAGCGGCCGGTTCAGTACGCGATCGACCATTCGAACCTGCCGTCGGTCTACACGCTCAAATGGTCGTGGGGCGATCCTTCGAGCACCAACCCGGCTTTGAACTTCGATGTCGAGGAGTACACGAACGTGAGCGTTCTCGCCCAGGACCCCGCAGATGTTCTCACGGACCGGTGGGTCTCGGACGGGTTCAGCGTCTCCGGAACGCGTGTGTACGAGGGCACGGGGAGTTATTACGGGGGACAGGTGGACCTCCAGGAGCACACGTTGAGGGCCTCGATGTTCTACTCCGTGACAGCGGCGACCGATTCGCTCAGATTCCGCACGTGGTACGCCACCGAGATCAACTACGACTACGCCTACGTCGAGGTGAGCCAGGACGGCGGCGGCACGTGGGTGACCGTGCCGGGGAATATCACAACGACCAACAACCCCTATGGACAAAACCGCGGATACGGGATCACGGGGACGAGCAGCGGGTGGGTCCTCGCGATCTTCCCGCTGACGGCGTACCTGGGACAGGAAATCGACATCCGTTTCAGCTACGTGACCGATCAGAACACGCACGAAGAGGGAATCTACATCGACGTCCCCGGCCCCGTCCCGACGTGCGAGGCGAGGACGATGGCCGCGAGCGCGCTGCCCGATACGGTCCTCACGATCGCGCCCGACGAGACGGGTGCTTTCGCTTACCGTATACGGGCGCGTGACGCAGAGAATCAGAAGAGTCCGTGGAGCCTGTCGCAGAGCATTACGATCGACAACCTCACCGGGGTCGGCGATACGCCGGTCCTCGCGACGCGCCTCGGGGCGAACTACCCGAACCCGTTCAATCCCGTGACACGGATTCCGTATACGGTGGGAACTTCGCATGGCACTTCAAGGGCCGTCCGTGTGACGCTCGCGATCTACAATGTCGCCGGCGAACGCGTGGCCACCCTCGTCGATCACGACGTGGCGCCTGGCCCGTACGAAGCCGTGTGGGATGCGAAGACCGACAACGGCGCACCGCTCGCCAGCGGCGTGTATTTCGCGCGGCTCACGGTTGGAAGCGCACAGGCGCTGACTCGGAAGCTCGTGCTTTTGAAATAGCAAGGTTCTCGCGCCGGTGGCTACGATTCTAGGCGTCGGTGTGGACGAAAACTTCATCACGCGCGAGAAACGCGCTTTTTGTTGTTGACAGGATTCTGCGTACGCGGCGTCCGTATGCGGCGATCTTGGTGTTGAAGGCCCCGTGCACGCGCCAGGATGGGCTCTGCGCGATTCAAAATCAATCCC
>CAZYCB010000244.1:0-3934 GCA_964645735.1 uncultured bacterium
AAAGACCTGCTCATCGACTGGCGCGAGGGTGCAAATTGGTTCTGGGATACGCTCGTCGATGCGGATCTCGCCAACAACACGTTCGGGTGGCAGTGGGTCTCGGGGTGCGGCGCCGACGCCGCCCCGTTCTTTCGCATCTTCAACCCCGTCCTGCAGGGAGAGAAGTTCGATCCCGACGGCGCGTACGTGCGGCGTTGGGTGCCCGAGCTTCGTTCCCTGCCCGACCGATGGATTCACAAACCTTGGGAGGCTCCGGAAGACGTCCTCGATCGCGCTGGTGTCCGGCTCGGCGCCGCGTATCCTCGTCCAATCGTCGATCACGCCTTCGCGCGCGGGCGGGCTCTCGACTCGTTCGCACGCATCAGGAAAAAGTGATGGCAAAAGCCCCGACGCACGACGATCGAACACACGGCGACCGCGCAAACGAGCCAGACTTCCGGTCAGCGGACGAGTTCGCACCGACCCTCGTGACCACCGAAGCTCGGGCGCTCCCGCCGCTCCGGGAGATATTCGGAAACGATCACCCCGTGGAGATCGAGATTGGCTGCGGGAAGGCGAAGTTTCTCATCGCGAGGGCGGCGCAGTATCCCCAGATCAACTTTCTCGGGATCGACGTCGTTTGGAAGTGGATGAAGTACGCCGTGGAAAGATGCGAGAAGAGGCGCCTCGCGAACATAAAGTTCCTGAGGGCCGACGCCCGCGAAACGGTTCGACACGGTGTGCCGGACGAGGCGGTGTCGATCTTCCACATCTACTTCCCCGATCCGTGGCCCAAACGCCGCCACCGCAAGCGGCGCCTCGTCACGGGCGAGTTCCTGCGGACGCTTCACGAGAAGCTCGCCGCCACCGGGCTCATCGAGCTGGCGACCGACCACGCCGACTATTTTCTCCAGATGCAGCGCGCGATAATCCAGAGCGGGATCGAGTGGAAAGACGTGAGAATTTCCTCGGAAGAACGCCTCTTCGACGCGCTGTCGAAGACGAACTACGAGATCAAGTACGAGACGGCGGGCCGAACTCTTCATTACATCGAGCTCGCGAAGTGATCCGAGTCGGGCGCGTCGGCGGTCAGGTTAGACGCGCGCCTCCCCGACGTCAGATGATCGGGGCGAGCTTGTACTTCTTGATCTTGGCGTGCAGCTGCTGCCGGCTGATCTTCAGCACGGTCGCGGTTCTCGTGATATTCCACGAGTGAGCGATCAGCGATCGCTGTATGATCTCCCTTTCCCAACCGAAGATCATAGACCTCAAGGGCCCTTCCCCTTCGGCGTCGCGGTCGGAGCCCGGGCGTTTCATGAGATGCTCGAACTGCCCCACATCGAGGATGTCGTTCCCTTCCGCGAGGGCGAGCGCACGTTCGATGGCGTTCTCGAGCTCCCGAACATTCCCGTGCCATTCGTGACGGAGAAGGAGTTCCTTGGCGGCTCTCGCCAGCCCCGGCCTGGGCTTCTTCATTTCCTCCGAGAACTTCGCGAGAAAAAACTCCGCCAGGGGCAGAATGTCCTCTTGTCTCTCGCGAAGCGGAGCGATGTGGATGGGGACAACGTTCAGACGGTAGAAAAGGTCCCTCCGGAAGTTGCCCGCTTCCACCTCGGAGGCGAGATCGCGGTTGGTGGCCGAAATGACGCGAACGTCGACTGATCGCGAGGAGTCTTCGCCCACCCGCCGCACTTCCCCTTCCTGAAGAACGCGGAGAAGCTTGACCTGGAGATCCATGGCCATCTCTCCGATCTCGTCGAGGAAGATCGTCCCCCCGCTTGCAGCTTCGAAGAGACCGGCTCGATCCTGGTCGGCGCCGGTGAACGCCCCTTTTCTGTAGCCGAAGAGCTCGCTCTCGAGTATCTCCCTGGGAAGCGCCCCACAGTTTATGGACACGATCGGTTTCTTCTTCCGCGAGCCGTTGTAATGGATCGCTTTCGCGATGAGTTCCTTTCCGGTTCCCGTCTCGCCCTGAATCAGCACGGTTGTCGAAAGCGGGGCGACTTTGCGGATCACGTCGAAGATCTGCTGCATCGCGCGGCTCCGGCCGACCATTCCCGAGAACTCGTACCTCCCCGCCAGTTCCTCCCGCAGGGTCACGTTCTGTCTCTCCAGCGACCTCGTCGCACGCTCGAGATCGCCGTGGCGCCGGGCGTTGCTGATCGCCACCGCCGCCTGCGCGCCGAACGCGGTCATAATGGCAAGGTCCGAGGGGGCGAACCGTTCCGAGACAGTGTCGCTGTCCGAGTAGATCACTCCGACGAGTTTCTCTTCGAAACGCAGCGGGATGCAGATTACGGTCATGATCTTGAGGTCGACAATACTCCTCTGGTCCTTGAGATCGTCTTCCGCTCCCACGTCGCTGATGAACATGGGCTCTCCGCTTTCCGCCACTCTGCCCACGACGCTCAGGCTGACGTCGAAACCCTCGTGGGGCATAGTCTGCTCTTTCTTCGACCTCGCCAGCACCGGGACGAGCGCGCCGGACTTGTCATCCTTGAGCATCAGAATGCCCCGGTTGCCGCCGGTGATGCGCACCACCGCGTCGACGATCTTCGTCAGCACTTCGTCGAAATTGAGCTCCGAGTTGATCGACGCGCTCACGTGGAGCAGCGTTTCGATGATCGAGTATCGCCGCTCGATCTCGCGGACGCTCGAGCCGGCGCTTCCTGCCCCCCGTTCGCCCTGTGCCTCCCGGATCCTTGCGTCGATGTCGTCGAAGACATTCGACGCCGACTGAGGATTCGTACGCGCGCCCTTCGCCTTTTTCTCGACGTGCTCGCTCATCGCGACCTCCTTGACGGGATCCGCTCGCCTGTCAGCTCCTGCTGTGGATCTGCCCCGCGGGGCACGGACTCCTCGATTCACGCTTCGGACCGCGTTCTTGAAAAGGGGAAGGAGCCTGCAGACGCAGGCTCCTTCCCCTCGATCAGTGCGTCCAGACGCTCTTGCCGAACCAGGCGACGAGCATCATGACGAACCCCAGATTGGCCAGGATGATGTATTTCATGGCCATTCACCTCCGCACTTTTCCGTTCGACCCATTCTCGACCGATACAGTGATTGAGAGTCGCTTCGCTTTGCTGTTTCTTACGGTTCCTCGATAGGGCAAGGCGCGTTCCAATCGGCCGCATCGTGGTGCATCGTTCCTAATCGCTTCCCGGGCAACCAGTTAGTTTCTCCCTCGTCCTCCCCAGGCCGCAAGGCGGTCAGAAAGTCGTGGTTCGAGTGTAAGCCACAATTGACACTCCGGGTGTTCGATTGCTGGAGTTCATTTGTTTACAAGTTGTTACATGTGTAAAACATACTTGACACAAAGTGTAAGCAAGCCGTTACAGCGCATGAAGCGCGTGGGAACGGAACACCGCCCCCCAGGTGAAGAAGGCAAAAAAAGAGTCTGCACCAGCGATGCAGACTCTCTTACGACCTTTCGGAAGACCTACCAGACGCTCTTGCCCCAGACGCTCTTTCCGAACAGCGCCAAGAGAGTCACGATCCATCCGAGATTCGAAAGAACGATGTACTTCATCATGGTGAGACCTCCAGTTACGTTTTCCCGTTTCCTACTTTCGCACGGTCGCCTTTCACTCGTGGACCGTCGCTTTCGGTTTCTCGTTATGGCAAGCCAGGGGCCATCGTGCCTGCCAATGCCGAGAAATTTCTAATTCGTTCTATTTCAACACATTAAGTCCTCGCAATTCCCGATGGCGGCGGGAAGAGCCATGACGTTACCGCGTGCGATTGTAAAGGAACCGTTACAGTAACGCCGTCGAGATCCGCTAACTAATTGGTTCCAAGCAGATTGGTTATGTCAAGAAGTTGCGACACTGATTGTCGTATATGCTTGACACTTCCGACTCCCCCACGGGCTCCCTGGTCCCGACGAGCGGCGGGAGGAGCGATCGCGTCCGCATCGCGGCGTCGTGACCTTGCATATCTGGAGGGGCCGTCGAAT